>NZ_JAVXGL010000005.1:7029-50062 GCF_036657415.1 Anaerorhabdus sp.
CCAAAATACTTAGCTATCTTATATGCCAGTTGCAATGATGCTACATATTTTTCAACCTCGATTGAGGTTATCGTCTGTCTTGTTGTTCCTACTGCCAGCGCAAGTTCCTCTTGTGATAGTTTTCGTTCTTTTCTCAATTCTTTGATTCTTGTTTTCATGTTTCACCTTCTTGCATAGTCAACTTTGCATTTTAAGTATAGTTTACTTTGCATATTTTTGTCAAGTATACTTTGCAAAATAAAAGTGATATAGCCTAAACTATATCACTTTTCACTTATTACATTTTTTCTGGAGCACTAATTCCAATTAAGTCTAGAGCGTTTGCTAACGTTTGCTTTGTTGCTAACAATAAACCTAAACGTTGATTTGTAAGTTCTGGATTTGCTTCATCAATAATCTTATGAGCTCCATAGAAACTGTGGAAATATCCAGCAAGTTTTTGAACATAATTACAAATTTTATTTGGTGAACGAGTAGCTGCTGCATCGGCAACAACACTTGTAAACTCAGCAATATATTTCAATAAATCAACTTCTTTTTCACTTACTAATAAATCATATGTTTCTTCTTGTTTGAATTTAGGTGCTTGACGTAAAATTGAACAAATACGAGCATGAGCATATTGTGCATAATATACTGGATTTTCGTTAGTTTTTTTACGAGCTAATCCTAAATCGAAATCTAAATGCGTATCTACAGCACGACTTACAAAGAAATAACGAGCTGCATCAACACCAATATCATCACAAAGTTCACGAATTGTAATCGCATTACCTGTACGTTTACTCATCTTAACTTCTTGACCTTCATCCACTAAACGAACCATTTGAATAATATCAACTTCTAAATCTTTAGGACCATATCCCATTGCTTGGATTGCTGCAATCATTCGAGGAATATAACCATGGTGATCAGCACCCCATAGGTTAACTAATTTTTTATATCCACGATTGAATTTATCCATGTGATTTGCGATATCTGGAGTAAGATAAGTAAGCGTTCCATCACTCTTACGAAGTACACGGTCTTTGTCATCTCCCCATTTTGTTGATTTAAACCACAATGCACCATCTTCTTCAAATGTAAGTCCCATTTCTTCCATCTTTACAATACATTCATCAACGCTGCCGTTGTCATATAAAGATTGTTCAGAAATCCATGAATCGAATTCACATCCATAGTATTGAAGATCCTTTTTGATTTTTTCTAATTCTTTCTCGCGGCCTCTTTCTTTGAAGAATTCAATACGTCCTTCTTCTTTATTTAGCCATACATCGCCTAGCTCTTCTGCAAGTTCTTTACCAATTTGAGCTACGTCTGGTCCTTGATATCCATCTTCAGGAATATCTACTTTTACACCAAAAGCTTCAGCATAACGTGCATAAACTGATTTACCTAAGTTAATCATTTGTGCACCAGCATCATTAATATAGTATTCACGTAAGCAGTTGTAACCACTCTTATTTAGCAAACGGCAAATACAATCACCCCAAGCAGCCCCACGAGCATGCCCTAAATGTAAATCACCCGTTGGGTTAGCACTAACATATTCCACAAGAATAGCTAGATTGTCCCCACTTGTATTTTCACCATATTTATCACCCTTATCAATAACAACATTGATAATATCTGCAAGAAGAGTTTTCTTCATCCAAAAATTGATAAAACCAGGTCCAGCGATTTCGATTTTGTCAGCGTCTTTAACTGTTTCTTTAAGTTCCGCAACTACCTCTTGAGCAATCATGACAGGTGCTTTTTTTGCAATTTTAGCCAATCGCATTGCAACATTTGTTGAATAGTCTCCATTTGTGTTGTCCTTTGGAATTTCAATCATTACAAGTGAATCATCTTCAACTTGATATAATTTCTTTATAGCTTCCTTAATTGCCTGTGTTAGGTTTTGTTCAATCTTGTTCATACTAATCTCCTCTTCAATAAAATAATAAAACTGATACAAAAAGTATCAGTTTGTTTGTAAATGGCGCGCCCAGTAGGAATCGAACCCGCAACCTTTTGATCCGTAGTCAAACGCTCTATCCAGTTGAGCTATGGGCGCATTGTCTTTGCCTATTCATCTTAACAAACAAACTTTATCTTTTCAATACTTTTCGGTTATATTTAAAAAAAACGCCTCTTATAAAATAAGAGACGATGTTAACCGCGGTACCACTCAAATTGTTAAACAATATTTGTTTAACCTCTCTCCTTTAATGCAGGATTTACATTATCCTTACTATCATACGGATAAATCTCCAAAGCTCGTTTCATCCATTTCTTACTACTCAATTTCACCAACATGAGCTCTCTATAAGTCTTCCATGAACTACTACTCTTTTTCTTCGACACTGATAGCATATCTCAAAGACAAGGTTGTTGTCAACCCATTCCAGCACTAAAATAGCTTACAAAACCGTAGATTTATTACAACATCACATGCAGCAGCATGAAGCGAATTTAAGTTGAAATCAATTAATTCTTGACGTGTAATCCCAAACCCATTCATCAATAATTCATATTCATGATCAAGCGTTGTATTTGAAAACATCATGTTGTCTGTATTAATTGTAATCATTACCCCTGCATCTTTTAACTTTTTAATGGGATGCTGCTTTAAATTGAAAACAAAACAATCAATATTACTTGAGATACAAACTTCTATTGGAGTTTTTGTATCAATCAATTCTTGAACAACATCCAAATTTTCTATACTTCTAACCCCATGACCTATTCTTAGAGCACCAAATTTCAATGCTAAATGAACATTATTAGAATCGCCAGCTTCACCAGCATGAATTATAAATGGAATGTTTTTTTCTCTTGCCCGAATAAAGAATTTTTCAAAATCCAACATATTCTTTCCTTCTGCACCCGCAATATCTAACAAAACAACACCACGATGTAAATACTTCTCTACTAAGTCAATTGTCTCCCAATTTTGTTTTTCATTAAGGGTTACATCTCCAAAATTCATCATGCAACAAATTAATTCAATATGAATTTTGCAACTATCTTTTTTATTCTTTATTGCTTGTAACAAGGCCTTCAATGCATCTTCTTGTGATAGTCCTTGTTTTGTATGATGTTGTGGTGCAAAGCGAATTTCACAATACACTAAACCTTGTTTATCCAAATTTTCTATTAATGCTTCCATACATTTTATAATTGCTTCTTCATCTTGAAGAATAGCAATTGGAAAATCAAATCGCTCTAAATATTCTACTAAGCTTTTACAATTTTTTGTTTCTTTTAAATAAAGACGGTATCCTTCTAAGGAACCGCCTGGTATTTCAATATTTCGTGAACTTGCTAAATCACATAAAACCTCTGGTGGAATACTACCATCAAAATGACAATGTAAATCGATCTTTGGAATATCTACCATAAATTTTTCTCCCTATAATTATTTATTTTTTCTTCTTTATTAAAATAAACGGTGTTAATTCATCACTTTGTCCTGCAGGGTTATCTTTGATAATTTGAAGAAAAACATCATCACTCACAGGCAATTTACTCGATTTACCTAAAATCTCTCTTGATAAATCATTGGCATCAACAATAACTGCAATCACTCCTGTTTTGTCAAACATTTCTTCACATACACCATTTGGATTCTTTGGATTAAGAATTGCTGTGACTTTATAAATATCAAAAGATGAACGAGAATAGAATCCATCAATACCAGCTACACCATTCCCTACGATTTTATAGAAGACACCATGTTTACCAAATAATTTTCCTACAGCAGAACAAGCTGACGCATATAATATTTTAGGTAAACCTACAATATTAATCGCAAGTTGTAGTTTATATGGTTCATCCATACCAATACCTGCACTTGAACGCATTGCAAACTTACTTAAAAATTTTGCCCAAAATCCAAGCTTTACATCGGCCATATCAACACAATTATTTTGGCACATAGAAATAACTTTTTCACTAATTGATAAAAAGTCACCTTCTTCATAAAGTGGTTTTACATATTTCACTATATTATCGATATATGACTCACCGCGTGCAATAAAATGTGTATGGATAGCTAAACGTTCATACTGTTCACCATTCACTTCTACATCATCACGTTTGTAATAAGTAATATCTCCAACAACATGTTTTCTTTCTTCTTGGTTTCTATTCATTCTTTCATCTCCAAATTCTATAGTATCATTTTACCATTATCCATTTTAACATCAACCTTATTTTGTATCAGTATATAGTAGTGGATATGTTTTTCTATCAAATTTTAATTGCATAGCTGCTAAGGTAATACATAATATACCTGCAATTGTTACAAAACACCATACAATTGGCATTGGATATGTATCAGCTAAAAACCCTACTCCTTTTTGCATGAAAGCTTGGAAAATCGAGGCGAACAACATACTTAAACTTCCAATACGACCACGATGACTTGCTGGTATTCTTCTTGTAAGATAAGGTGATTTCCCTAGTGTATTAAATATCTCTCCTAATGTAAATATGATGATTGAAACAAAATACAATGGAATCATGCCTTGAATAAAAATATACATAGCTAATCCTGTTACAATAAGTATTTCACCAATTACAATTTTTGAAACATCACGAACTTTGGGAAAATACTTGGTAATTAATGGTGTTCCAATAATTACAATACAAGCATTAACACTTGTTATAAGCCCAAAGATTATCGCACCTTTAGCACCATACAATCTTTCTAAATTCAAGGGCATCAAAAAGTTAAACTGTGAATATACTAATCCTGATAAAGCTGCATACAATAAGTAAACAATTATCATTTTTCTTTCTTTCAATACTTTAAATATCGAATCATGCGTAGCACTTTCTTCATATGATCCAACAGTTACTTCTTCATTAATCTTTTTAATATCTTTTATGAAAATATAGATCAATATTGTACTTGATAATGTTGAAATAGCATTAACAATAAATGCAATATTCAAGTAATTTTCAAAAAGAAATCCACCAATTGTAGGTGCAAGTACAAGCCCAATATTCGCACCTAAGTAGTTTAAACTATATGCTTTTTCACGGTCCGCTGATGTACTTAAATCAGCAACTAATGCATCGTAACAAGGCCATTCAATTGACGCAAATAATCCTGCTGTAAAAAACAATACAACGAATACAAATGACACTTCAATGAAACCCAAAATGAAATAACAAGTTACTGTTACTAAATCACAGAAAATAATAATATTTCGTTTATTAAAATGATCTGCAAGTTTTCCCCCTAATAATGTAAATGGTATTTGCACAAATGTCATCACCAACATGATTGTTGCGACTTGTCCTGCTGAATACCCTAGTTTGTTAGTAAGAATCAATGTCAACATCGGCCATATCAAAGCACCCATGTTCGTTACTATCCTACCAAAGAAAAGAACATACATTTCTCTTCTTAATCCCTTATAATGACTAAACATTTCTTTTTTTCCTTTTCTTATTTATTTGTTCAAAATATTTTTTATCTTTTAAATTTTTCCCCACACAATCTCTTATAAATCCTTTAAAGAATTTTGCATCTTCATCAGGTGTTGCAAGCGTTGGATAACATGTTCCTCTTTGCAAATAATCATCCATCATTACAACATAATCATATGAATCATTTAATACCTTACCATCAATTAAAATTTCTTTTTCATTTATTTCAACATTATGACTAACGCTTAGAGTTCCTAATACTGTTCCTCTAAATCCTGGGCCTTTTCCACTTTGATGAATATAATCATAATCCATTGATAGTTTTATGGCCTCACGTACTTGTTTTCCTTTAATAACAACACGTGTTGGATTCAATTTTGATGGTGAGCATTCAATTAAATCCATTAATGATATATTTCCTTGTAATGAGTGATTCATAATACCATGAAATGCCATTGCAAAATCACAGTCGGATTCCTCATATAAGCAATCACATATATAGTTCATTAAAGTGCATTCCTTAAATGGGTCATAATCTAGATTACAATTGTAAATGAGTGGCTTACTCAATTCATTCAAGGCATCTTTTCTACAATCTTCTATTAGTTTTAGAAAATCTTTATCCTTTTCAAAATCATTAGCAATTAAACTATAGTTGAATGAACTAATTTTCTTATCTACTATTTCAAAATCTAGACACCCAATATAATTAGCATACTCACCACATTGAATAATCATTGTGTCTTCTATAAATACTGGTTCTTTTAGCAAAGTATGAGAATGTCCACCGATAATCAACCCAACTTTAGGTAATTGTTTTGCAATGACCTCATCTATTACAAATCCTGAATGACTCAGCAATATACAAAAATCATAATTATTTTCATTCTTTTCTATTTCTTTTTTTATACAGTCGAACGGATCCATTGTTTTTAAACCATCTAATTCAAGAAATAAATTATATCCATTAGGTGTCATATCCTTTTTAAAGTAAGGAGAAATTCCAATAATCAAAAATCGAATATTATTTTTTGTAATCAATAAACTACTTGTAAGATGTTCAATATCTGATTCATCAATTTTCTTTAGATTACATGATAGTAAATTAGAATTATATCCTATTTTCTTAAGTGCCTCATAACCTAAATCAGCTTCATTATTTCCAACACAAAATGCATCGCATGAAAGCCCGTTGAGTAACTTACTTCCAGCAAGTCCATTTGTACCCACAATACTTATATCCTTTAGGTCGCAAAAATCACCCGCATCTATGTATAAATCATCCGCTGTTTTATGCATTTGAAAATAAGTAGCCAAGCTAGCACATTTTTCAAATTCACTATGGATGTCATTTGTATGATATATCTTCATTTCTACCACCTCTTTGTAGATTATACACTACATGTCTAGTCATGAAAATATGACATCTAAATTACATCACAAGAAAATTGATTTGTAGCACAAATCATTCAAAGAACCTTTATAAGATTTCCAAACTCCTATAAGATGAAAAAAGTTAATATCTCTATTAACTTTCAAAATGCATTATTAATTACAATATTTGTGAATCAGAAAGTACACCATGTATTTTCTCATAATATTTTAAAACATCTTCCTTTGTCATCTTTGAACGTTCTTCACCTTCAAGAATTCCTAGTATTCTTCCTTCATTCATAATCAATGTTTTATTACCATACTTTAATGCATGGTCAATATTGTGCGTTATCATTAATGTCGTTATTTGATGTTCTTTGATGATATCATCTGTAATCTTCATAATATTCTCAGCTGTTTTAGGATCGAGTGCGGCAGTATGCTCATCAAGTAGTAAACAATGCGGTGGAATCATCGTAGCCATCAATAATGTCAATGCTTGACGTTGTCCCCCCGATAGTAAGCCTACTTCAGCTTTCATTCTATTTTCTAGTCCTAGATTTAACTTCTTACATTGACTTGCGAAATATGCTCTTTCTTCCTTACTGATTGAGAAACGTAATTTACGCTTTGAACCACGTCCATAAGCTAATAAACAATTCTCTTCAATTGTCATATGTGGAGCAGTTCCTTTTAATGGATCTTGTGATAATCGCCCAATTAACTCTGCTCTTTTATATTCTTTATCTTTTGTAACATCTTTATTATCAATAATTACATGACCACTTTCAATTTCAATGTTTCCACAAATAACATTAAGAAGTGTAGATTTTCCTGCACCATTTGATCCAATAACGGTTACAAAATCACCATCATTAATTCTTAAATCAATATCTTTTAAAGCATGATTTTCATTCACTGTGCTTTTATTAAAAATCACATTACAATTTTTGATTTCGATCATTATGATTTCCTCCTAAACTTAATTTGCGGAAGTACCATTGCGATAATTACAATTGAAGCAGAGAATAGTTTTAAATCACTTGCAGGTAATCCTAATACAAAAGCATATGAAATTAATAAACGATATAAGATAGCACCTAACACCACTGCAATACAATAATGTAGCATGCCTCTTCGCTTACCAAAAACTGTTTCCCCAATAATGATGCTTGCACAACATAATACAAGTGTACCTACACCTGCACCATGTGCGGCGGTTTGATTATATTGTGCATATAATCCCCCACCCAGTGCTACTACAGCATTAGTAATAGCAAATCCTAAAATTTTCATACGATCTGTATTTATAGAAGAACTGCGTACCATAGCTTCATTATCTCCAGTAGCACGTAATGCTAATCCTGTTAATGTCTTGAAGAATAATACGTAAATCACAATAACAACAACGACAAAGAAAAGTAATACTAATAGTTTCCCTAAATCTACACCCATGAATATGAATTTATTTAAGAATGGTGTAAATATTGTTGCTTTATCATAAAAGAAGATACTTGGTTGATCATTCATTATTTTAAGATTGATTGAATAGAGTGCTGTCATTGTTAAGATACCAGCTAGAATTTCTTGTATTTTAAATTTTGTATGGAGAATACCCGTAACAGCTCCTGCCAATGCTCCACCAATCATACCCACTAGAATCCCTAACAATGGTTGACCTTGTAATGAAAATATTGCACTAAATGCAAGTCCTGTTACAAAACTTCCATCCACAGTTAAATCTGGTAAATTTAAAATGCGAAATGCCATAAATAATCCTAGCGAACATATTCCAAAAATACATCCTATTTCTATGGCCCCTACAATTAAGCTAAATGTCATATCTTCACCCTACTTTACTAAATTAAGTTTTTGATTTTCTTTTATTGATGTTGGTAACTCAATTCCTAATGCATTCATAGTATCTTCGTTTATTGTTATATATAAATCATCTTTAAAAACATATACAGGAATATCTGAAATTGATTTTCCTTCTAATACTTCTACAACCATTTGAGCTGTTTTCTTACCTAATTCTACATAGTCAATTCCAATAGTTGCGAATCCACCATCCATTACCATTGAATCTGCTCCTGTATATACAGGTACTTTTGCATCTTTTGCAAGATTTGCAAGAATTGGCATAGCCTCTGCTACAGTATTATCATTAGGTACAAAGATAACATCAACTTTTGGAAGTAGTGCACTTGTTGCAGTTTGTAAATCAACAGATGTTGAAATCGACGTAGCTTCAATCTTTAGTCCTTTTTCTTCACAAACTTGTTTTAGTTTTTCGTAATTTGTAACTGAATTAACTTCTGATGGGTTATATATAAATCCTACTGTTTTAATTTCTGGAGTAATTGTTAATGCTAAATTGATAATTTCATCAATTTGTACCATATCACTTGTTCCAGTAATATTTCCTTCAGGTTTTTCTAAATCTTTTACTACTCCAGCTGCAATTGGATCAGTTACAGCAGCAAATACTACTGGTGTATTTTTTGTTAATGCCATAGCACCTTGCGCAACTGGTGTTGTAATTGTTACAACAACATCTTGTTTATTTGCTTCAAAGTATTGAACAATTGAAGGAATATTAGACATTTCATTTTGTGCATTTTTGAAATCAATAACCACTTTATCTTTGTATCCTAAATTTTCTAATTCAGCAACAAAGCTATCATAAATCATGTTAAGTGAAGTATGTTCAGTCAATTGAATTACTCCTACTTTTTTTGTTCCTTCGCTTGAAGGAGTTTGGTTTGACACTGTTGGTTGACTTGAGCAACCTACTAGTAATAAACACACTGCAACTACTAGACCTTTTAAACATTTTTTCATTTTTTCTCCTCTTTCTTTGCGTTTGATCAAGTGAAGGACCCGTATAAACAAAAAACGCCCATCCTCATAAAGGACAAGCGTTAAACCTGCGGTACCACCTTTGTTAGTAAATAAATTTACTCTCTTAATCAAAATGCAATCACATTTTTCGTCTTGTAACGGAGACAACCGTCTAAAGATACTCGAAATCTTTCACTTAGCCCTCATGAGTCCATTTGTCAAATCGTCATCTCTATCAGGATTCCACCATCCCTGACTCTCTTTAAGCGACTAACTCGTTTTATCTCTCAATCACTGGTTTAATGAGAATATACTCTTATTTCGGTAAGATGTCAATAGTCCAATTACTTTGTTGATTTGAAATTACTATTCTCACACTTTATAATAACAAAGAGAGGTATATAATTATGAAAAACTTTTTTAATGAATTCAAAGAATTTGCCATGCGCGGTAATGTTGTTGATATGGCAGTTGGTGTTATGATTGGAGCAGCTTTTAAATCAATCATTGACTCCTTTATTAATGATATTATTTCACCAGTGATAGGTTTATTTATGAGTGATTCACTTAATGCACTAAGCATCACTATCGGTTCTATTACTATTAATTATGGTTCATTTATTACCGCTGTTATGAATTTTGTTATTATGGCATTCATTTTATTTGTTGTAATCAAAGTTATGAATAAAATGAAAAAACAACCGCAACAAATAGAAGTAGTTTCAGAACCTAGTGATGAAATTAAATTATTAACAGAAATACGTGATGCCTTAAAAAAATAAATTATTAGTATAGTACTTATATCATCTTAATCAATACTATTTTTATGAAAATAAAAAACACATTTTTTGTATGTTACATACAAGCTTAATGTGTTTTTTTAATTGAAGTTTTTCTACTACTTAGTTTTTGTTTTCTACTCTTTGTCGAGTTTAGATACTTTATTTAGGAAGAAGTATCCAACGATAAAGAGTATGACTAAAGCCAAAATTCCATATTTACTTTGACCAAATGTTGCAGCACATACTGTGATTATAAGTGGTCCTAAAAAATCAGCGAATTTTCCAAAAATATCAAAAAATCCAAAGTATTCATTTGATTCTTTCTTAGGAACAATTTTTCCAAAATATGCACGAGATAATGCTTGAATACCACCTTGTGCTATACCCACAGCTACGCATAATACCCAAAATTCATAAGTTTGATCAAGTTGGAAACCATAAATACAAATGAAGATATAAACTATGATATAGGCCTTTAAAATATCAATTGTTTTGAATTTCTTAGCTAAATATCCAGACAAAATTGCAAATGGGAACGCTACTATTTGGGTAACCAAAAGAGCAATAATCATATCATTTGTGCCTATACCTACCTCTGCGCCGTACGTTGTTGCCATCGAGATGATTGTATAAACACCATCAATATAGCAAAAATAAGCAATGATGTAATACAACATTTTTTTATCACTAGCAATCTTTTTCAAAGTTTCACCAATACGTACAAATGATTCTTTGATTTGATGATTATGATTATCTAAATAATGAACTTGCTTTACATTCTTCAATAATGGTATTGAACAAAGTGCCCACCAAATTGCAGTTATTAAAAATGATATTTGTGTTGCAGAACCGATTGTTAATCCAAAAGGTAATGCCAAAATCAAATAAATTCCAATAACAAAAGGAATACAACTTCCAATATATCCCCATGCATATCCAAACGATGAAATAGCATCCATACGATCATCCGTTGAAACATCTACTAACATTGAATCATAGAAAATATTACAACTTGAATAGCCAATACGTGCAATAATGATTAGTCCAAGGTAGCCTAACCAGTTTTGTGTAACACCTAACATCAAGCATGCGAATACACCGATGATTAAACAAACCGTGAATAATTTCTTTTTCATTCCCTTGTAGTCCGCAATTGCGCCTATCATCGGTGCACTTAATGCCACGATTAATACTGCAATTGTTGTGGTTAATCCAAATAAACTTGTTTTCAAAGCTTCAAACGCTTGTAAATCTCCAGCCAATGCCGCTGTTGCATTCCCGCTAAATAGAAATTGCACTATCCATGAATTACATACAGCCTCAATACCTGCACTGTCAACTAACCCTCTAAAGAAAACTGGGATTGTTGCTGTTAGGATTAATGTAAATGCACTATTCGCAACATCATACAAAATCCAACTCTTCTCCGTTTTCGATAACTTCATGTAGAACCCCCTTAGTTATTAGATATATTCTAACATAGTTATTAAAAATGAAAGTTAAATTATTGTGAAATGTAGGTGATAAACTCGAATATTTGATATAATTAATTCATGGAGGTAGATTTATGCCTAGTTTAATAACACATGAATTATTTGGTAAAGAGGTTTGTCGAGCACTGCCACAAAAACTTTCTACCATTATACAAGCTAATATAGAGGAGTTCTCAATTGGGACAAGCGGTCCTGATTTATTTTTTTATTATAATGCCTGGCCTTGGTTGGATCAAGATGAAGCAAAAAAAATTGCAAAGATTGGAAATGAAATTCATAGTCATCATATTCATGAGTTTTTTAAAGATGTATTTGAAACTGTAAAAGATCATCAATCCCAAGAGAAAATTAGTTACGTAGCCGGCTTATTATGCCATTGGGCATTGGATAAAGAAGCACATCCTTATATTTTCAATCAAACTGAATCAGATAAAGGAGGAGATTCATCCCTTTATCATCGCCGTTTTGAATCCCACTTAGATTACCTAATGCTTCAATTGATTCGTGGCCAATCCGGGAAAGATTACCCTGGTTACAAATTATTAAAATATGATTCAGATACTGTGAAAGCTATTTATGAAATCTACTCTGAACCTGTTAAACATGTTTATGGTTATACTATTGATTCAAAATGTATAGAAACATGCTTAAAACATTTCTATAATATCCAAAAAGTATTATTCGACCCTCATGGCTATCGTAAGAAATTTCTTTATCAAGTTGAATCAAAAGTACTACATAAACCCTATATATTTACTTCAATGATTATGCCTATGGATATCGACAAACTAGATATTCTCAATCAAGAAAAGCGTAATTGGCATCATCCTTGTACAAATAAACCGAGCAACAAGTCCTTTGTAGAACTATTTAATCAAGCTATTCTATTAGGGCAAGAAGTATGTGCAGAATTCTTTAATTATCTTAAAGGAGATACAGAACTCGACACTTTATTAGCCATCATTAACAATCAATCCTTTGAAACTGGGCTATCTGTTCTCAGCCCGATGTAATATTACGATTGTATTTACGAACGCTAACTTTATTGACTTTCTTTATCGTAAACATTATAATTTTATCTTGAGTTAATCAGGAGGTTATATGTTTAAGAAGAGAAAGTTTTTTATTGTACTACTATCTATCATCTTATTTTCGATATTATGTATGATAGGCTTTGCAGGCAATTATCTCGTGGATTATGCCCTCGCAGTAGATGAACATGGTAACTTAGGTTCCATGAGTGAGGAATACACAGGCAAGCAAGATACAGTAGCGCAAAGTGAATATGATGTTTGGTATCCAACAATTGCAGCTGAAGAATGGACCATTACAAATAAAGATGGGTTAAAGCTTTGGGCAGAAGTTTATCCAACAAAAATGGAAAGTGATATCGTTATTCTTGCAATTCACGGTTATACTGTTGACCATCGTGACATAGCTCCTGCGATTAAACCATTTGTAGAAGAAGGATATACTGTTATTACCCCTGATCAACGTGGTCGCGGCAATAGTGAAGGTAATTATCTAGGAATGGGATATTTAGAAAAAGATGATGTTATCGATTGGATTAATGAGATTAATCTCAAATATCCTAATTCAAAAATCTTTCTTTATGGAGAGTCTATGGGAGCAGCTACAATTATGCAGGCAGCCGGACAACAGTTACCTAGTAATGTTCTAGCAATCATTGAAGACTGTGGATACACATCAACTTATGAAATGTTTGAAAATCAATTAAAAGAACGTTTTGGATTACCCGCATTCCCTTTCTTACCCGCTGCTGAAATTATTGGTCAATTTAGAGCAGGCTATAATTTTTCAAACGCTAGTCCAATAAAAGCCTTAAAATCCGCAACACTTCCTATTTTATTCATTCATGGAGGAAGTGATGATTATGTACCTACATGGATGGGCCAAGAACTTTATGATAGCTATACTGGCGAAAAAGAATTATTAATTATTCCTGGTGCTGATCATGGGGAAAGCGCTGATGTAAACCCAGAATTATACTATAAAACAGTATTTAATTTCATAGATAATTATCGCTAGATAATAAGGAGACGAATATGAATAAAATTTTGAAAAGAGTATTAATTACCTTCGTTGCTGCTTTACTTGTACTAGGTATTGGATTCTATGCATTATTTAACAAGGAAATTTCTACAATTAATTCCATAAAAAAAATTGATGATTATGGTTTTTATGAAATCAATGTAACTTCTGATTATGGTTTAGATGGTTTAGTTGAAAGTGGTGGTGCCAAAAATGATGGTGAACTAGTTCAATATGTTGTTAAAACACTTATGAAAGGTTTGCCTGTGAACATCACAATACCTGATTTTGGATGTAGTACCTTCCAAGCAAAGACTCCAGAAGGCGATTGGATTTTTGGCAGAAATTACGATTTAGATCCAATTCCAGGAATGATTGTACGAACAAAACCTAAAAATGGATATCAATCGATTGCAATTGCTAATATTAGTGTTCTTGGGTATACACTTGAAAAAGGTCCAGATTCATTCTTTAGTGGTTTAACTTCGCTTGCTGCTCCTTATGTAATGATGGACGGAATGAATGAAAAAGGTCTTAGCATTGGGGTTCTATTAATTAAAGATACACCTACTGATCAAAATACAGAGAAAGTTGATTTGACTACTACTTCTGCAATGCGTTTAGTTTTGGATAAAGCTGCAAATGTAGATGAAGCAATTACAATTTTTGAAAACTTAGACATGCATGCTTCAGCTAATGCATCATATCACTTCCAAATTGCTGATGCAGAAGGTAACAGTGCTGTTATTGAATATATTGATAATAAAATCAATGTTATTCGTAAAAATGAAGGTGAAATTCAAGCACTTACTAACTTCCTTATTAGTGAAGAAAAATATAATTTTGGTAAAGGCCAAGATCGTTATGAAATTTTAATTGATACATTAACAGAAAAAAATGAAACATTAACCGAAGTTGAAGCTATGTCTCTTCTTGAAGCAGTAAGTCAAAATAAAGTAAGTGAAGATGGTGAAATTACTGCAACTCAATGGTCTGTTGTTTATAACAATACAAAGAAAACATTAGATGTTGTTGTTGCAGGTAAATTTGATAAAGTATATTCATATTCATTATTTGATTAAATATAAAAGTTCATTCTCCTAATGGAAAATGAACTTTTTTTTATTTGCAATGGCCCTTTATAAAATTAGCTACTTCTATCGCTAAATCTTCCCCTTGAGGGTAGTTACCTACTGAATCAATAAAACCATGTGTCATTCCTTTGTAGAATAACGTCTTTGTTTCGATTCCCAATTCATGTAGCTTTGCAGCATAAGCTAAACACTCAATTCTTAAAAAATCATACTCACCTACCGCTAATAAAGTTGGTGGTAAATCTTTTCTCTCCATTAGATATGGAGATAGATAAATTTGATTTGGATTACAATCAAGTGCTTTAATCATAAATTCATTAATGCCCTTTTTAAATGAATAGAGCGAAGACTTAATATCTTTTTCATGTACTTTATCATCAACACTATAATTATCAACTTCCCAAATAATATGGCTGTCATCAATTTCTGCTAGATTAACCGTTGGATAAAACAACATTTGCCCTTTAAGTGGAATTAATTGATCCTCTAATGATTTTGTTGTACAGTATTGTGCTAGGTTACCACCTGCACTATCTCCCGAAACAAAGATTTTTTGTTTGTCACCACCATATTCATCGACATGATTATAAATCCACTTTAAACCACTGTAGCAATCTTCATGGCCTTTTGGATATGGAAATTCTGGAGCTAAGCGATAATCAATAGAAAATGCAATTACATTTGCTTTTTCAACAACGAGCTTTACAAATTGTTCAACTACATTAGGAGAACCTGCAAAGAATGCCCCACCATGTATAAAATAATATACTGGTAACTTTTTATTATTTACTGGTGGATAGTAAATCTTCATTGGAATATCATTCATATCTATGCCTTTAATAAAAATCTCTTCTACTTCAATTGCTTGAGATGCAATTTGCATACTCTTCACTTCATTAAATCCTTTTCTAATTTCATCAATGGTTTTTTCTGATATATTTAGATGCATAAAGAATTCAACAGCAAGATTAATCATAATATCTTGTGCTTTTAATTCACCACTAAGACGTTTCTGTATCTTTTCGATATACTTGTTATCAGGAATAGGTTTAACTACAACCATGTTTCCATCAACAAAATCTACATAGCTTGTCTCATTCATAATGGTTAAAAGATTTTTACTATATTTTCGTTTTTCTTGGTTTTCTTCACTAACTTTCAAAAGTGCTTCTTTTTGTTCTTTTGAAAGAATCTTTCTTTCTTGCTTAGGAATACGATGGGCATATTTCAAAATGAATTGTCCAACTTCTATTGCAATATCTTCACTTTGTGGAAAATATCCTAGATAATCTCCAAATCCATGTCCCATCCCTTTATAAAGGATCGTTTCTACAGGTACTCCACTGTTATATAACTTTGATGCATATGCTAGTGTTTCAACCCTTAAATAATCAAATTCACCTACACTAAAGAGTGTTGGCGGTAATTCATGACCATCATAAAGATATGGTGTTAAATAATGATTTTTAGTGTCGGTTTGAAGAACACCATTCATGATATCAACCCCACCATTTTTTATCATTTGAATCGAGAGTTGAATTGCATCTTTTTGTTTATCACTTATCTCATATTTACCAATATCCCAAGTTACATTTTCATCTTCAACAAGAGCTAAGTTTAACGTTGGATATAACAAACATTGTCCTTTAATTCTATACTTCTTTTCTTCGATATCTTTGACTGTGCAATAGTGTGCTAGATTTCCACCCGCACTATCTCCTGATACAAAAATATAATCTACATCACCTTGATAGTAATCGGCATGATCACTTACCCATTTAAAGCCTTCATAACAATCCTCATAACATTTTGGATACGGATTCACAGGAGCTAAACGATAATCAACTGAAAATATTAAAATATCAAATTCACTTGCAATATAACGTAAAAACTCGTCACAAACATCCAAGGTACCCGCAAAGAATCCGCCCCCATGAATGTAGTACAAAATAGGTGCTTTATCTACCTTATTTAATGGATGATAAATACGCAATGGCAGTATGTTGTTATCTTTACCACGTATTGATATTTGATCCACCCGGATAGCTTCATTTGTCATTTTCTTACTTTTCTTCAAATCGAATGCTTTCTTCAAGACATCGATTGTTTGTTTTTGTGGTCCAAGTTTTAAAAATTTATCTGGTACCCATTTAGTAAGAGCTGCAAGCGATTTTATTTTCTTATAAAACCTTGGATCTAAAATCCCAGGTTCGCTAGTTTCTGGAATTGGCTTTACAATGACTGGAGCATTCATAATTGACTCCTGACTTATGAATTGATTCATTTTTTGTATTGCTTCTTTTGTGTAATCAATCTTGTCCATTCAGTTCACCTCATTCATATTATACATTTAAATCATACAAATTGTATTTTAACACAATCACTTTATAATTATAGTAAAGAGAGGATACTTTATGAAAAAGAAAATGACAACTAAAAAGAAGATTCTAATTGTAGTCTTCGCAGTTATCATCGCCTTATTTGGTTATGGGGTATATTATTTAACAACATATTTACCTGCTAATGATTTTGCAAAGTCAGCATTAGTGTCTAGCGAAAAAGTTCATGTAACTGAAACAAAAGATACAATTGTTTTTACTCCAACAGATGCAACACCTACCACAGCTTTAATATATTACCCTGGTGGAAAAGTAGAACCATCCAGCTTCGCATTCGCTTCTGCCGAAATTTCAAGTCAAGGATATTTAGTAATTATCCAAAAAATGCCATTCAATTTAGCAATACTTGGTGTTAATAAAGCTGATAAAATTATAGAGACATATCCCAATATTGAAAATTGGTATATATCTGGTTTCTCATTAGGTGGTACAGCAGCATGCATGTACGCAAAAAAACATGTCGATCAATTTGATGGATTAATTTTATATGCTAGTTATACTACAAGTGAATTTAGTTTAAATGATACTTCACTTGATGTATTGAGCATTAGTGGAACAAATGATGGTTTAGCAACGCCTAACAAAATTAAGAGTGAGGCTAAATATTTACCAGATTCAACTCAATTCATGTTTATTGAAGGAGCAAATCATACTCAAATGGCTCTATATAACAATGCAAAACCACAAGATGGAGATAATCCTGCTACAATTACAGATATTCAACAGCAACAAAATATCATTGATGCAACATTAAAATTTATGAAAAAATAGTTAACTTGATTAAAAAATAAAGTAAAACGGACATTTGATTCAATTATCAACAACGTCCGTTTTTTTTAATTTAAGAAAGTAACTAAAATCTTTTATCTATGGTTTTCTAATGTTCTTAAAAACCACATAAAGAATTGCGCCGAAAATAAATATCCAAAATATCCCCCAAAATATTTCTTGATTGCTTTTATCTATAAATTTAACTTGAATAATTTTTGTTATTGCCTCCATACTCTGCTCTCCTTAGTTAGTCCTTAAGTATGACTAAAAAAGAGGCAAAACTATGACAACTTTTTATCTAACAAGACAAAGTTGCATCCCTGTTCCTGTATTTTCTTCTTGAATATCAATAAAACCGAGTTTCTCATAGAAACCTTTTTTGTTTGCTGCAGCAACAATATTTATAGTACAACGAGGATAATCATTAGCTTTCATATTCTCTCTTACCTTTTCAATAAGATGATTAACAACAAATTTTCCCAAACCTCGGTTTTGATAATCAGAGTGTACAATCACATCAACGATTGATAAATAAAATGCACCATCACCAACAATCCTGCCAGTTGCGACAGTTTTATTATCTTCTACTATTTCCAATGCATAAAACGTATTATCTAAAGATACTTGTAGTTGTTTAATATCTAATCTCATCCAACCAACACTCGCTCTTATATCATTCAATACATTAACTGTTAATTTGTTTTCCACTAAATTCATTTTCTATTTTTTCCCATTCCTCTTTATTAATTCCACCACAATCGTATTTTTCTTGAAGATTGCTGTAACATTGTATCAAGTATCTATCATTCATTTTATTCTTAAATAATTGTGAGTATGGAATTTTTCTTAGCTTATTATTTTCAAAATATGTAGTATATCTTTTCAAAGCCTTTGCTGACAATTTATATCCTCTATTTTCCATCTCAGTTATCACCATATTGCTGTAAGTGTAGAGATGACTAGGTGAATATTCATAAATGAAATTTATCAAGATATGCTTATCTTCTTTCGCATATATCGAGCATAATTCACGCCACTGTGCTAATAATTGTTGACGCGGCAAAACATGTATTAAATCTTTATGCCATAGTCTCATTTTATCACCTCATTCATACTACATAGAATAGAGTATTCCATAGGAAAAGAAAAGAAGAAAGCTCTGCTTTCTTCAATTTCTCATCATGTTCACAAATAACTTCGCAAGTTCTGGATCAAATTGTGTTCCAGCACCTTTCTCAATTTCCATTAATGCTACTTCTTTTGGTAATGGATCACGATAACTTCTCTTTGTCGTCATTGCATCATATGAATCCGCAATACACAAGCATCGAGCAGCAATCGGAATTTCTTCTTTCTTAATACGTCTTGGGTATCCTTTTCCATCCCATCGTTCATGATGTCCAAGTACTGCAGGGATAACATATTTAAGCGATGGTAAATGGCGAATAATTGAGATTGAATTCTCAACATGTTTTTTCATGACTTCATATTCTTCATCTGTCAATGAAGAAACTTTGTTTAGAATATCTTCTGGAATACCTATTTTACCAATATCATGCAAGAGTCCTGCCTCTTTAATTAATTCAATATGTTCTTCACTTAATCCTTTTTCTTTCGCAAGTTTTACTGCATATTCAGAAACATTTGCAGAGTGATTACATGTATAACTATCTTTAACGTCAATAGCCGCAGTTAATGCATAGACAGTTGAAGCATATTGGGCATAGACTTGCCCTCTAACACGTGGTTCTTTACTTTCCGTATTTTCAGTATCTGAGGTATATGTAACAATTTGATTTTTTCCATTCTGCTTGGCTTTAAAAACTGCCATTTCAGTATGATCGATTAACTCTTTTATATTTCCTGAAGCTGTCGGATAGGTACAAATACCAACACTGACAGTCAATGTTTTTTCCCATTGATCTTTTGTAGAATCAAAGCCTTTGCTAATTTGATTAGAAATTAACTTTGCTTTTTCTTTTGCAGTTTTTAAATCAGTATTTGGTAATAGAAGCGCAAATTCTTTCGCACTATAGCGTGAACAAATTGCTCCTTTTTTACATATTGATTTAAGTATATCAGCAACTCCTCTTAATGTTGCATCTCCCTCTAATCGTCCATATAATTCGTTATAGAGTGAAAAATCATCAAGATTAAATAGTATCAATGATAAGCTATCTTCTTTGTTTAACTCAAATATTTCTTCCATTTTACTGAAGAAAAATTCACGATTTAAAATACCAGTAAGATGATCTAGGCTAGCTTTTTGGTAAATTAATTCATATAAATGTGCATTTTTAATTGCAACTGCACTAATTGAGGCAACAAAATCCAAAAACATCAATGTATCTTGTGAATACTGTACGCTACTTTGATTACCTCCTAAGGCAACAATTCCAATAAGTTCATCACTTGAATAAACTGGAACTAAGCATTCAATCCCAAATTTATCAATTTGAATTTTTTCTTGTTCCCAAAGCGATTTATACCAAACACTATGTTTAAAATCTTTAATAAGTACCGAGTTTTTCTTAACTTGAAGCCATCGAATAATAGGGCTATCTTTATCAATAAGAATATGTTTGTTATCCAAAATATTAGTACTATACAAACAGTCAAAGTTTCCTTCCTCATCATTACTTAAGAAAAGATATACTTTTTCTGATTCGGTATTTTGTTGAACAACTTGAATTAATAGATTTGCGATATCAACTAAACTAATCGTCTTTGTGATTTGCGAACTATATTCTTTTAATGAATTAGTTTGTTGCTTTTCTTTTCTAGAAAAAAGAGCATTCATACTTGATTTACATGTTCGAAATACAATTACTGTTATAAGTGCTAACAATCCCACAATAATCAATGTTGTGTAATTGCTCAATTGAGGATAAAGTTGTTTAATCAATTTCTCTGCAGGATCTACAAAATTAATTCCAATGATAAACACTAATACTGTTGTAAGAAAATATGTAGTTCCTCTTGTAATTGCAAATGTGAAATTAAATAATCTGCGTTTGTAAAGAATATAGAATAAACAATAGGCATTCACAATCCCCGATAATGTATCAATTGGAAATTTTCCAATTGCAGGTATTGAAGATAACGTAGTTCCAAGTGTCAATGAAGCAACACCAACAATAATTGGTGCATAATCTTTAATATTATGTTCTTTGTTTTTGATAGAAACGTATATTAGCTTGAATATTGCAGCTGCCACCCAAAAAACGAGGATTACTGGAATAACTAACGTCCATCTTCCAACAAATATAAATTCAGGATTTCCTAACGATGAATATTGAACTTCAATCGATTCAAATAATCCATTGCTGAAATTCAAAATTAAAATTAAAATCGTGATAAAAAAGAAAATAGATTTCTTTGCATAGCCTTTATATCCGACAAAATCACTAATGAAAACGTAATATAGGGAAGGTATCGCAAACATTCCTCCAATAGAAATATTGCACCAAAACTGCACACCTGGCCACATCATACTACGCATTAAGTACGATCCACCTGTCCACAAAATAAAGCAAAGAAGCATTGTCATGAATACTCCTACTGTACGATTTTTTCTAACATCAATTAATGTTACAAACATAATCATATAGAAGAATAAGGCAAATGCCGGTATTACAATCGTTGGCATTCTTCCACCTCCCTCACTTTAGATGATAATGATAACAAATCATTTATTTGGTATGTCTTTGCATTCATTTTCTGAATCGAGTTTTGATATCGCTCTTTATATTTCGCAAAAGTATCACATTGAACAATAGTTACCTTCAATGGATCAATACCTAACATTTTCTCTAAGTCATCATAATCTGTATCAAAATATGCAAAATATGCGCGAAGATGATTTTTCAGAAGAATAAGATTGCTCGCTTCATCCTCCAAAGTTGATTTTTTCAACTCTATTATCAAGTGCATATATGGTCGTAAAGATGAGTCATATTCTTTTAAAGCTACCCAATCAACAATTGATAATTTACTTAAATCAATTACATCTTGGATAGATTTTTCACTAATTCGAGTAAAACCTGCAATATCGATGATTGTTGGAATACGATCAACATATTCAAATCGTGGTAACAAAATATGATTCTCTTTGTCTTCTTTTGCCACACAGCGATAACAATCACCTGTTAAATAACGAGCAAATGCTCCTCCCTTAAATACCGTAATTACAAGTTCATACATTTCATCTTGTACTAACTCATTCAGTAAATACGTTTTAGGTTGGTATGATGAATCATTTAAACGCTTCATCATTTCGCTTTCTGGTACAAACTCATAAAAACAAGAGTCTGGGAAAAAATACATTCCATTCTTAGCCCAACTTTCTGATGCTATACATGTTGGTTCTGTTCCAGCAAATATCTCTAAAGGTCTAACTCCCCATAAATTTTCAAGCTTGTCTTTATAGTATCTACTATCTGTACCAGCACAAATAAGTGCTTTCATTTTAAATAAATCTTTAGGTTGTAGTGAACGATGTTCCTTTTTTGATACATATTTTGCTTTTGCAAAGCGCGTTAACATTCCTACGTTAGTGCCAAGCAGTGTTTTCAATCCACCACTTGATTTCTTACTTGATGCATCTTCTAATGCCATTGATATATAGTAAGCCACTGCACTAAGCGCAAAGAAAACATCTAAACCTTGTTGCATCCCCATTTTAAAACCCAAAACATTTCTCTCTTTAAAAGAAAGTTTTTGAGCAACTTTTACTGGTGGCAAAACATCTAAATTAATTTCATCTTCAAGTAATAATGGTAATAATCCAGTTGCATATGGTAATGATGCAACACCATAAAGTGCTTTATCATGTTCCTTAACTGAAAAATCATTTCTACCGCGACTGCTCGCAAGCATTAAACATGCAATTGTATTATTTCTAAACGTATCTAACATAGCTTTACTGTAAGGAGCTGTTTTTACAGGATGTCTTCCACCTTCCCAAGTAGTTTCAATCCATGTTATTACATCTGCAGGTAAAGCTCTTTCACGATGAGTTAGTAAAATATCTGCGTAGTCTTCATACGTAGTCAAAGGAACGAATTTTCTAAATTCATTTATACTATTAATTTGTCTTTCATTAAATAAACGTGAACCTAGTTCACAATTATTTAATAAGCCGATTTGTTCCATCAGCAATCTTTCTTGGATTTCCATCATACTATCTATGTCTAAATCTAGAAATCCACAATACTCTTTCCATAAAGATTTGTAATCTTTTTGTTTCACCCTTTGATCAAATCTCATCGTCTATCTCCTTATTTCTTATGTAAATCCCCAATACTATTTACGCATTCGTAATAGCTTTTCCTAGAAGGAATAAGAAAAGGTATTTTTGTCTTATAATCCTGATAGTCATCAAAACATTTTGGGAAGAAATACTTATCTTGCAATAGTACATAAATAATATTACAAACATTAAATACGAAGCATCCCTTTAATAATAATGAAGATCCCAATGCTAATGACATAAAAAGTGTAAATCCGAATAAAAATAACACTCCTGGATGTCTACATAAAGCATAAACTCCCACACGACATACATATTTAAAACTCTCATCAACATATGTATCTTTAAATGGTATTGCAAAAAATAGTGTGTAAACTAACAAAACTGCAAAAACTATTGCCAGAATAAGAAAAACAGCTTGTATAAACATCGAATAAACATGTTTATCCCCTATAATTGTCATTCCAATCCATGAAATACACACACAACTTGATCCTAGTAAAAAACAAGGTTGCAACCATTTCTGATGAAGATATGATTGATTCAAATCATAAACTAAATATAAACAAAATCCTATGCACCCTAATAAAATCATTTCATACCTAACTTTCTTTTTCATTATACATTATGTAAAAATGATTATGAAGATTATTTTTTGCTTTTTAACATGAAATACATAAAAACTTTTTAACTTAATTACGATTTCTATACTAAACCTATGTTTTGTTTATTCCTGCTAAATTTTTATCTTATTTTCTTCACTCTCCCATACACTATAACTCATTATTCAATAGGTATATATAACATATTTTATTTATTTCAATAAACTTTCTAAATTCTATAATTACTATAACTCATTTTAAAATTTCTTTCACTTTACATGCATAGCTTTATACAAAAAAAACATGGAATAATTCCATGTTTAAATCACTCATTAAAAAACCGAATACTCATTTCTACAAATTCATCTGGATTCGATAATAAAGCAGGATGTCCTCCCTGTTGAAACAAGTAAATTTTGCCATGACCAATCTTTTCAATCATCCTTGTGTAAGTATCTTGAAAGTAAGTTGGTGATACGAATGAGACAAATTCATCTTCCAAGCTACCTGTGAATAAAACTTTCGCCTTTAATTCATTTAAATCCCTATGAAAAAAGTTTTTAATAACCTGACTATGCTTGATAATTGCTTGTGTATCATTATCAACGACCTGTTGCCACTTGTTACCATGCATATATTCATAGAACATTTTCGCATTAATATCCTTCTTAGAATTTTCACGATCTTCCTTAATCGTTGAAGTAAATTCAGTAAGTGCACACTCACCTTCAAAACTATCTGCTATTATTTTAGATACTCTTTCACTTGCTTCGAGTGCCACATTAATCGCAACCAATGCTCCACCACTACTTCCTATTAAATAAACCTTGGAGTAATCTTTTTGTTTAAGAAATTCTATTACCTGTTTTGCTTCATAAAACCATAAATCTATTGGAAATTCATCTAGTCTATCTGATTGTCCATGACCAAGAAAATCAATTAAGATAACTTTGTAATTATTTTTATACTTCTCAACAATTAAGTTAAACATATTTGATGATGCAGTATTTCCGTGAAGTAATAGTAAAGGTGTACCTTCTCCAACTTCATTATAAAAAATATTTTTATTTTCAAATTTAAAATAGCTCATATAAGCCTCCTTCTTATTTTCATTTCCGCAAGGCCTACTTAACCTTGCACACTATTCAATTCTCATGTTTCCACCTCATAACTGATTTAAGTATATCTTATAATTACTACAGAAAAAAAGCATTAAATCGTAATTTAATGCTCCTATTCTTCTGTAGAACTAAACCTATAGTTACCCTCAGCATCTTTAATTAAATATACTTTATAACTAAAACCAGCTGCATTTGGAATAAGATATGTATCCAAACAAGGTTGCTCAATTTTATCCTTTAGGTAAACAAAACATGAAATTTTAAAATAATCCCCTGAATCAATATCTAGAGATGGGAAGCCCTCTCCCTCATAAACAGTTGTTAAATCTGACGTAAAATTTTGTTCATAAGCGCGAGTATCATCAATTGTTATATATTCATTCACTGTACTAAAACCACTTGAACTTGTTATCAATTTGTCATTACTTGCAAATATTGTAATTGAATGACCTATGATATCAGTAGCACGATCATAAAAGGTTATTTTCATATTTCCATTATCATTGTTTTTTTCTACATTGTATTCATAGCTCTGTTCTATTTTACCGTTTGGTGTTGGATATGGTCTGTCTTGCGGATTTGTATCTGGTGTAAATACAACTTCAGGAACCATGGATGCAGTTTCGCTTGGCGGAGTTTCCGTTTTTGTACTACATCCACTAATTAAGATTAGTGTAACTAGACAATAAATTAGTTTTTTCATCACATTCCTCTTTCAACGTTTTTATAACGTTATAATATCACGGTTTACAAACGTAGATAATTTATATTACCTTATAATTTCTTTATATAAGAAAATAGGACAATTTCTATGAATTGTCCTTAATTTATACTTTCTTTTAAAAGTTTTTTACTATTATTATTGCCCATAAGCAATAGAATACCTGCGATAATTAATGCAACAAATAAGAATATAAAGACATATGTGTAACTTCCAAATGTGTCATAAATATATCCATAAAGTGGCATTAATACAATTGATGCCAGTGGTGAACCAATCATTACTGTAGAGAATAGTTTTTCATAGTCTTTATTGCCAAAGAATTTTATTGTCAATAAAGGCGCAACGACACCAATCGAAGATGTTGCTAGTCCATGTAAGAAAGTTGCAATTACAAATAACACATAATTTCCATTACTAATGAAGAATAAAATAACTGCACAAAGCCCTACACCAAGTACACCAATACTTGTAGGAACAATTCCAACTCGATCGCTCAATACACCGATTAAAACAGACCCTATTGCTGAACCAATCATTGATATTGATAGCGCAGTACCAATAGTTGACATATCTAAGCCAATACCTAAACCAAAAGTTGCTATATGTTGTTGGAATGCTGCAAAACCAGTTAGTACTATCATGAAAATAAGTAAAGCTATAAATGCTAATGATTTTAACGCTTTAACCGTGCTGACTCCTTTAACCTCTTGTTTCGATGTTTGTAGTGCACTTTCATCATAGCCAAAAGGTTTTAGTCCTTTATCACTCGGTGTATTTTTAAGAAATAATAAACCAATAATAATCATTACAATTAATGCGAAAGCACCAAAACCAATATAAGTAAAACGCCAACCATTATTTGAAATCATATTTGTTAAGACGGGTTGAAAAACTGCACCTAATAAACTTGTAATCATCATCATTAGTCCCATAACAAGTCCAATGTTTTTCGCAAACCAGCGATTGACTAACACCGGTCCTAATAGATTCACAAGTAATACTGCACCCATAGCTAAAGGAACAGCAAGTATATACCACGCCCACACAGAGGACATGAATCCTAAAGCAATAAATGCAATTGTTTGAAGAAATACTCCTAATAAAACAATTTTTTTAACACTATATTTATTAAACAATGTTCCTGCAATTGGTAACCACACAAGTGTAGCAATCGACGACACACTTAGATATAGTGATAACTGACCAATACCAACGCCCAAATCTTTAGCAACTGGTGTCATAAAAACACCTGATGAAGCATTGATTGCAGGTCCTGCTACTCCTCTAATCAAGGAAGCGGCTATTAGAATAATCCAGGCATAATGAAACTTTTTAGATTTCATATTAAATACGCTCTACTGCGGGTGGTGTCCAAATTCCCTCAACTGCATCGCTGCTTGGTCCATATAAACGTAATGTCATATAAAACGGTTCACTCGGTGCTGGCAACCAATTTGCTTTTCCTTTTTCTGTTGTTGGTTTTTCATGTTGTATTGTTATTGTTAATCCACCATCATCATCCAAAATCATACCTTTTGTACGATCACCGAATGAATAACGATTAATCTCATTTTCAGTTAGCATTGCATCACTAAAACGATACATTGTTAGTGACCAAAATTGGCTTACTGGCGGTAATTTCCCTGGTTCAAAATGTAAAATATACTTATTAATACCATTTAAATATTCTCCATCACCACTTTGGAAAGTGCTTGGGTACAATGATTCTTCAGGAACATTCGCTAATGCTCCTTTAAACCATACAACTGAACGTTGTAAATAATTAGTTTTAAAAACACCAATATCTTTTCGAGCAATACGCCAATAATTCACATTTTCACCAAAAGTGAGACCTTTTTTATCAATAAGTGCTACTGTTTCATCTACCACTTTTTTAAGTTCTTCTGCTGGAATAGTTTTTAAAACTTTCAAATCTAAATTGCGACCTACTCCTAATATTTTCATTTCATCAAAAATTGGTTCATCTTGTTTTAACATAGGAGTAAGTGCTAATACTTGATTTAATGTTTCAAAAAATTCAAGTGGTGTTTCCATCTTGCATACTGGTAAATCTTCTCCTACTGTAATATTTTCTTTTCTTTGAATGTATTCATGGTAAGGTATTGCTAAAAATTGGCTTTGTAATTCTTTTACTTCATCTAAATCATTTTCCCCATTAATTAAAATACGAAGAAAAGCTAAAGCAATTGTTGTATTACAGTAGATTGGAATAAGTCCCTCTTTTAATTCACCTTTCCAAGTTGGTCCTACTATCGCAAAACGATGTTGTTCTGTTCCATAAAGTCTTTTTCCTAAATTCGCTGTTGTATCAGTAAATAAATCACACAACTGTATCGTAAAGTAACGTCCCTTTGTATCCGGTGTTTCTAAGATAACTGGTTCATTTCTCAAATCCAACCATGCACGAGAGTATGTTGTGTCATTGTTAGGTGCTGGTACAAAAGTTGTTTTTGGACTTGAAACAACTGCAATATGTAAATATTCATTCATCTTTGTAGTTTTAGTAGCTGGATCTAAGACTTGTTTGTATAATAAGTCATACATCCCCATAATTGGATATCCGTAAATGTACGTGTTTTGTATTGCTTTGGAATAATCATTCTTGTTCATCTGTGTTCCTCCTCTATTTGAACATAAAGATTTGGGTAAGATATGTTCTATACCTCATATCTTAATTTAATAGCGAAACAAAACTTAAAGCAATAAATGTGATTATGAAATGAGTTCTACATATTTTTTCACAATTATACACGTTTTATTATAATAAATTATTAGAAATCAAATTGTTTTTCCATCTAATAAAGCAGAAGTTGATGAAGCCATATTAATGTTTGATTTTTGTACATACATTGCTTCAGCAGCGATAGAACAATATGCTTCAAACGATAAAGTTATGTTGATAAAAGTGAAGAATCATTAGTACTTTGGCAATGTGATAGATTTATATGATACTTCTCTTGGAAATCTTGTGAAATCCGCCTATGAATATCGGGATCTTGCTTTCTGTGTTATCGAGAACAATTACCAAACTGTGCAATAATAGTTCCACATTAGAAAACGTAATTTATAAATTTGAAAGAATCATAGAAAAAGTGCTAAAAATGTAGCACTTTTCTTTATTCTAAATTTCTTCCATTGGTTGTAATAACATTTTTGTACCAATAAAAGCTTTCTTTTTTATAACGTTTACATTCTTTAACATCATCATCTGTACGATCAACATAAATGAAACCATAGCGCTTTGCAATTCCATTACTTGTCGATAATAAATCAAATGCTGACCATGGATTATATGCAATCACTTTAGCACCATTTGCAATCGCTGCTTTCATTGCTTTGATATGCTCTCTAATATATTCAATACGATATGGATCGCGAATAGTTCCATCACTTTCTAACTTATCATAAGCTCCAAAACCATTTTCACAAATCATTGTTGGAATATGATAACGATCATGAATATCTTCTAACACATATTGTAACCCCATAGGATCAACAGGCATCGAGAAATCTGTAGCTCCAATAGTTTCGTTCAAACACCCTTCAAATAAGTCAGGTTGAATTTCATAGGTTACATTACCACCCTTACCAATCTTATTATTTTGTTTTGATCTTCTTGCTGCTCCTGGTGTTGGTGCTTTAACACATTGGCTTTGATAATAATTAATACCAAGAAAGTCAAAACATCTTGAACCTTGCTTAATTACTTCCATATCACCTTCTTCAATTTCAAACATTAACCCTTGGCGTTCTAAATACTTAATCACTGAAGGAGTATATACTCCTTTTATGTAAGCATCCATGTAAAAGTCATTTTTAAATGCATTCGCATTCTTTGCTGCCATAATATCTTTTGGATCACAAGAATGTGGATAATATGGAGCCATATCTAATGCCGCTCCACATAATCCTTCTGGAACCAATTCATGGATTGTAATTGCCGCTTTTGCATGTGCCAAATTCATATAATGATTTGCTTGATAGCGAAACTTAGGATTATATTGTTGTTCTTTAGTGATTTTGTTTTTCCTATCAATATAATTAACTACAATACTTTGTTCATTGATAGTTAGCCAATACTTCACTTTTGAACCATATTCTTTGCAAATAAAGCGTGCAAAATATTCAAATTCTTCAATAATAGCACGAGTTCCCCAACCACCTCTTTCAACTGTAGCCATCGGTAAATCATAGTGCCACATTGTTACTACTGGTTCAATATTATGTGATTTTAATTCATCAATTAAATTATGATAGAATTCAACGCCTTTAGGATTAGGACTCCCTATACCATCTGGTAAAACACGTGCCCAGTTTATTGAAAATCGATAAGAAGTAAAGCCCATTTCTGCCATTAACGCTACATCTTCTTTATAATGATGGTAATGATCTGTTGTGACTGAACAATCTGCATACCCATATTCATTATGAATTTCACGATTGATTACGTCTTGTTGATTTTCTTTTTTTCCATCTTCTAATGCAGCTCCTTCACATTGATATGCACTTGTTGATGCTCCCCACATGAACCCTTCTGGAAAACTAGTTATAATGTCCATTTTTTCTTCTCCTATAATCCGTTATTTTCAATAATCTCTTTATAGCGATAATAACTTTGTTTGATTGAACGATGTAAATCACCAGTACCGTCATTGTGTCGATCAACATAGACAAATCCATATCGTTTTCTCATTTCTCCAGTGCCCGAAGATACCAAATCAATTGGTCCCCACCATAGATATCCCATTACATTGCAGCCATCTTGAATTGCTAAGAATACCTGCTTTAAATGTTCTTCTAAAAATCGAATACGTTCAGGATCATTAATTGGTTGACCTGGGACTTCAGTTTCAGCAAGACCTAATCCATTTTCCATAATAAATAAAGGTTTATGGTAACGATCAGTATATTCTTCCAAAACATATCGAATACCTAATGGATCTAATGGAAAGCTCCATGGTTCAGGGCTAAAATCATTGATATACGGATTCTTGACTTTTCGACTACCTTTCATTAATGTACCTTCGAAAAATTCCGCTCCATCCGCTACATTACAAACATTCGAATAATAATAACTAAATCCAATAAAATCCACTGTATGAGTGCGAATAATTTCAAGGTCTCTCTCATGCATAACTGGTGTAATTTTTTCAACTTCCCATTTTTTCCATAAATATTCAGGGTACACTCCTGCAGCCATAATGTCAGTAAATAAAAATGTATTTCTACGTGCATCTAAAGTTGCAAGGACATCGCGAGGATCACAAGAAGCAGGATAGGTTGCTAGGTGAGAGCCTGCAATCATACATCCAATTTTTCCATTTGGAATTAGCTCGTGGAAAAGTTTTACACATTTAGCATTTGCAACCATTGCATGATGAAGTGCTTGATGCAATTCCTTTTGTGTATAATTAGCAGAAAAATCTTTAGATTCTGGATCATAATGACTAGGTATCACACCCCCTGCAGCAAAAGGCATACGAAAGATATTGTTAATTTCATTAAAGGTTAACCAGTGTTTGACTTTTGACCCATATCTTCTAAAAATAACATCACAATAGTTCATAAAAAATTGAATCATTTTGCGATTGGACCAACCATTATATTCCATCATCAAATGCAAAGGTGTATCAAAATGGGTAATTGTAACAATCGGTTGCATTTTTAAAGAAAGCATCGTATCAAATAAATCATCATAATATTTAAGCCCTGCTTCATTTGGCACAATTTCATCACCATTTGGAAAAATTCGTGCCCATGAAATTGAAGTGCGGAAACAATTAAATCCCATTCCTGCCATTAATTTTAAATCTTCTTTATAGCGATGATAAAAATCAATTGCTTCATGTGCTAAATATTCTTTATCTTTGTGTAGTGCTATTTCGAATTTCTTTTTTTCATCATTATATTTTACACCGGGTGTATGACCATCTGTAATAATGCCCACCATAACATCTGTTGCTTGGGGTTTCTTTCCATCTTCTAGCCAAGCACCTTCACTTTGATTTGCAGCAATTGCTCCACCCCATAAAAATCCTTCTGGAAACTTATATTTTATTTCTGTCATAAATTCTCTCTTTCCTTGAAATGCGGTACAGTATTTAATTTAGATACTGTACCAACATTTTTATTTATTTAGTTCATCTAAAACAGCTTGATTCTTAACTTCTTTATTGGTATCTTCTGTCTTCACAAAATATACCAATACAAATGTAACCACGAAGGCAATAACAAGTGTCGCAACCGCAAGCCAGATATTGTTTGAATTTGCTCCCATATATGTTGGTAATGTAATGATTGAAGGCGCGGCTGTTGCATAACGAACCAACCCTGTTAATCCAGCAAATAATCCAGCTACTCCTCCTCCAATCATGACACAAGGTAATACATTTTTATACCGAAGTGTAATACCGTAAATGGCTGGTTCAGTAATTCCTCCTAGTAATGCTGTAAAGCTTGTCGAGAATGCTTGTTGCTTTATTTTCTTATCTTTTGACTTTAATGCAATCGCTAATGATGCAGCACCTTCTGAAATATTATGAGCGAGCATGCCTGGTCCAGCAACTGTTTCATAGCCAACTGCTGATAACTGAGCGTAAATTAATGGAATTGTGCAGTTGTTTAATCCAAACAAAACCATTAATGGTGCAATCGTTCCAATGAAAGTTGGTAGCAACCATGGAATAGTAACTTGAATCCATGATAATAATGCTGCAAGTCCATCTCCTAATACTGCACCAATTGGACCAAGCAAGCATAATGAAAGTGGCAACATAACAACCATGACGATAAGTGGTCTAAAGACATACTTGATTACATCTGGTAAAAATCTTGTCGCAAGTTTTTCTACATAGCTAGCAATCCAAATAATTAAAATAATTGGAATTACTGTTGCTTTATAATTGACTAAACGTACACCTAAACCAAAAATATCAAGAGCTTGTGTTCCATCAGCAACAAGAGTTGTAAAAGTTGGATGTAATAAAATTGCACCTAACATCATCGCTAAACCCTGTGACATACCAAACACTTTTGCTGAACTCGCTGCAAGTAGAATTGGTAAGAAATAAAATACAGAATCTGCAGCAAATGTAATAATTGTAAACACACCTGATGCTGTATCAACTAGACCAAAACTTGTTAAAATTGTAAGCAACGCTTTGATCATTCCAGAAGCAATTAATGCAGGCAAAATAGGAATAAAGATACCTGAAATAATCGCAAGTGCTTTCACAACAATGCTTTGCTTATTCGTTCCTTTTTTATCTTCTGGCTCATCATCTACCTGCCCACCAGCTACACCTTCACCAATTTCACTCACGACAGCTTGATAGCTTTCGTTCACACTTGGACCAATGACAAATTGCAATTGTCCTGCAGATTCAATCATTTTCATAACGCCTGGTACATTTTGAACTTTTACTTCGTCGACTTTTAATCGATCTTTGACTTCGATTCGAAGTCGTGTTGCACAATGTGTAACATTACGAACATTGCTTGATCCCCCTACTGCCTCTAATGCTTTAAGTCCTGTTTCACGATAATCCATTGTTTTTCCCTCCTTAGTATTTCGTGTATGATTTTACTTATTTTTTCACAATTCTTATAAACCATTATTTTCAATAATTTCTTTGTAACGATAATAACTTTGTTTGATAGAACGATGCATATCTCCTGTACCATCATTGTGTTTATCGACATAAATAAAACCGTATCGTTTATCCATTTCACCAGAGCCAGAAGACATAATGTCAATCGGTCCCCACCAACAATAACCAAAGACACGTGCTCCATCTTCAATTGCCAATTGTAATTGTTTTAAATGTTCTTCCAAATACTTTACGCGTTCTGGATCTTGTATTGGTCCATCTTTATCATTTTCATAAAGACCAATTCCATTTTCTGCAATAAATAATGGTAAATGATAGCGATCAGAGTATTCTTGCACCAGAATTCTAAATCCTTTGGGATCTTTACGGAAACGCCAAGGATCAGGACTAAATTCATTACAGAATTCATTAACCGTTTTCTTGCCTCCAGAAACTAGTGCACCCCCATCATACATGTGACCTTCTTCATAGGTACAAACATTTGAGAAGTAATAACTAAATCCCAAATAATCTACTGTGTTGTCACGAATTGTTTCCAATTCCCCTTCAAATATCTCTGGATATGTATCATGTTTTTCCCAAAGTTTTGTTAACCAATATGGATAATATCCTTCGCACATGATATCCGTAAATAAGTAAGTTTCTCGTTTTGCATCAATGGTTGCCAATACATCGTCAGGGTTGCATGAAGCTGGATAGACAGCCGCATGTGAACCTGCCATCATGCATCCAATCATTCCATTCGGTACTAACTTATGAAATAGTTTTACACTCAATGCATTGGCTAGCATCGTATTGTGTAGTGCTTGATTCATTTCTAGTTCTGTATAGTTTTCATCGAAATATTTTTTGTTCACATCGGTATTACTTGGAAGAACACCTGCTGCTGCAAAAGGTCTACGATATAAATTATTTATTTCATTAAATGTTAACCAGTATTTTACTTTTCCACCATATCGTCTAAAAATGGTGTCACAATAATTTAAATAGAAATCAATGCACTTACGGTTTGACCAACCATTATAATTAATCATCAAATCTAATGGATTATCAAAATGAGTAATTGTAATAATTGGTTCCATTCCATAGGAACGAATGGTATCAATCACATCATCATAATGCTTTAAAGCAACTTCATTTGGTACTAGTGCATCTCCTTTAGGAAAGACCCTTGCCCATGAAATTGATGTTCTAAAACATGTAAATCCCATACCTGCAATCAAGCGAATATCTTCTTTATAACGGTGATAGAAATCAATGCCTTCGTTAGCTAAATAAACTTTGTTTGGATCTTGTGCCATTTCATACTTACCAGTTGTTTTATTAAACTTAATTCCTGGAGTGTGTCCATCGTTTTCAATACCAACCATAACATCAGTTACTTGTGGTGTTTTCCCATCCTCTAACCAAGCACCTTCACTCTGATTGGCAGCGATAGCACCACCCCATAAAAATCCTTCTGGAAATTTGTATTGCAATTCTTTTGACATATTTTTCCTCCTCCTATGCCTCTATTACTTCAAGTACAGGCTCATCTTTTGTTATAGATCCTTCTGACTTAAGTATTTTTACTTTTCGATTGGTTACAATTGTCATAATTGATGCACATAAATTTTTTTCTTCAATCATTTTGAAATCTGAACTCATTAACAATTCCCCTTCTTTTACTTTGTCATTTACGTGTACATATGTATCAAAGGGTTTTCCATGCAAATTCACAGTATCCACACCAATGTGTATCAATACCTCTGTTCCATCATTTGCGGTAATTCCTATTGCATGTTTTGTTTCAAAAATCATCGTTACGGTTCCATCTACTGGACTATAAATCCAGTTTTCTTCTGGTTTGATTGCCATGCCATCACCCATAACTTTCATAGAAAACATTTCATCTGGTATGGATTCCAAACGTTGTGCGATTCCCTTCGCCACACTATAAATAATCATCATCCTCACCTCTTTGTCTATTTACTGATTCTATCGATGAAATATTTGTACTAAATGAATAATCAAATATAATTTTTCGTCATTCGACAAATCCCAATTTAAATTTGCTTTGACATAGCTGACTATCTTTTCCACCGCTTGCCAAATCACAGGATACAAAACAACCATGGATTGCAACATAATATTATTTCTCTTATGAACTCCTTGCATGCGATTTCCTTGATTTTCCAGCATGAATCTTAGATGCATAATAAATCGATTGTAATAATAATCTTCGTCTGAAACATCTAAAGGTAATTCACTCTTCACAATGGCACATATATCACCAATACAATCGGTAATTTTATAAGTCTCATTCATTGATCTAGATTTCTCAGCATTTACAATATGTAAGGTAATGAAATTCGCTTCATCATCAGGTAATTCATACGTCAAACGCTGATTCAATTCTGCGATTGCATTCTTTGCTAATACAAATTCATCGGAGTAAATTCTTTTCAAATCCCAAAGAATCGAATTATCAAATTTAATACCTTCATTCATACGATCAATTAGATTGTTGATATGATCTACAATAGTTACATATATTGAATCCGCTAGTTCAACTTTTGAATGTTTTTTAATATCGGAGATGACATCTATGCAAGCATCAACCACATTCTTATCTAAACTCATCACGATGGAGTCAAATTGTCTTATTAATTGCTGATTTTCTAAAACAAATTTTTTTTCAATCTTGCTTTCATCAACGAAATCACCCGGCTTCTTATTAAACCCAATAGACAATCCTTTTAACATTACTTCTTGTCCATCACCGTTATAAATAGAGACCATGTTGTTATTTATGACTTTATAAATTTTCATTTAATATCCTCCTAGAAATCACAAAAAAACAAGATCCAACTCACACAAACTCCTAGTGTTGAGTTCAGATCTTGCTTAACTTAATAATCACATCACTGACTTATGAGTACATGATACCACATCTTTTTTTGAATGCAAGCCCTTTCACAAAAAAAATTATTTTTATGATTTTTTTGTATTTATCATCCTCACTTGAGATTAATCTAAATTACAATGATGCATACGAATTCTTAATTTCAAAAAATAAGTTGTTAAAAAACGTCTAGATAATAATAATCTAGACGTTTTTATAAATACATATTTAACATCAAAAATTTTCACTGCGTCATTCTTGTGATGTTAATTATAATTTAATACTTTATAATCATTTATTATCATTGCGAAGTTTATTGAACTCATCTTTTAACTGTACAAGAATCGATTCATGTTTAGTTAAATGAAGTTTTGGTAATGAGCCAAAAAAACGATGACTTCCTAAAAATCTCTTCTCTAATATATGTTTTTTCAAGAAAGCATTTTGCTTCTCTAACAATTCAAGTTTAGCTTGTAATTCTGCTCTTGTTTCTTCAACTTTATTATCCGCTATTTTAGTGACATCGCTTAATTCATGACTCAATGAATCACTTAATTTTCTAATCCCTAGCCCAATTCTTTCTAACTCACGAACATCTCGTTGAAATCCAATCAATGTAGCAAGTGTAGCAATAAAATCTAAGATTAAGATTACACTGAACAAAACAACAAAGAAGATTGCTACTGTAAATGGTAAAGCATCAATGAATCGTTGAATAATCGGATGGATAATTTCAACTATAATGACTCCCGCAATACCCCACATTATACTGAATTCAAGACAAATATAACCACCAAGATTAAAAGGACGATTAGAATAATCCCACCATGTTAAATGAAATAAATTCTTCAATACCCATCCTGTAATGAATTCTAATCCGCTAGTTAATATAACAGATCCTACAAATAAAAGAACTATATTCTTTTTTAAAGGATCTAAAACAAGAAGAATAAGCAACATACCAAACCCATAAATAGGACAAACTGGGCCATTTAAAAAACCTCTATTAACCCATTTCCCAGTTATCATAGTATGAAACATTACTTCTGCACACCATCCTAAAAATGCATAGATGAAAAAATAACAAAAAATTTGAATAATAAATGTTTCCAATATAAACACCCCTTTAGCTTACTAAGAATTATTATACGCTCATGCTACAACCAATCATACTATTTCATTCTTGAATTTTATTGTTAACGCCAAGAGTTGATAAAATACTATTAAAGACTTACTACGTTAAATTATATTTAGCCCCACTTCTTTAATAAATATTAAAAAAGCCTATTAATAATTGGTTAACTTATTAATAGACTATAGTTTAAAATACTATTCTTCTTTTATTTAAGACTGTAGATTATACGTTTTCAGCAATATAATAAATTAATTCTTCACTTTCTTCCCATCCTAAGCAAGGATCTGTGATAGATTTCCCAAATTCCATATTATCTGAAATTTCTTGACATCCAGCTAATAAATAACTTTCAATGAGAAGACCTTTAATAACTTTTTTAAGTTTTGGATTATATTTTCTACTATATAAAATTTCTTTTGCAATACGTGTTTGTTCAAAATATCTTTTTCTCGAATTTGAATGATTTGTATCGACAATAAGTGCAGGATTCTCTAATCCACGTTTTTCATAGAAATCTAATGCAAGCTCTAAATCTTCATAGTGATAATTTGGCATATTTTCACCATGTCTATTTACATATCCTCTCAAAATAGCATGTGCGTAAGGATTACCAGTAGACTCTACTTCATTTGAACGATAGATAAAATTATGCCCTGATTGCGCAGCTTTGATTGCATTAAACATTACCGATAAATCTCCACTTGTTGGATTCTTCATTCCAACTGGAAGATTAAGACAACTTGATGTTAATCGGTGTTGTTGATTTTCAACACTGCGTGCTCCTACCGCATGGTAACTGATTAAGTCTTCCATATAAGCAAGATTATCTGGATATAACATTTCATCCGCAGCAGTAAGCCCTGAAATTTCAAGTGCTCGAATATGCATTTTTCGTATCGCAAGAATACCATCAGAAATATTTGGCTCTTTATCTGGTGAAGGTTGATGTAGCATACCCTTGTAGCCTTCTCCCGTAGTTCTTGGTTTATTTGTATAAATACGTGGAATAATGATTAATTTGTCTTTGACTTTTTCTTGTAGCTTCCCAAGTCTTGAAACATACTCACAAACCGCATCCTCATTATCTGCTGAACAAGGACCAATGATAACTAAAAATTTATCACTAGTTCCATTAAATACATTTCTAATTTCTTCATCGCGTTTTTCTTTTATTTTCTTTAAAGATTCAGGAAGAGGTAAAAGTTCAATAACTTCACTCGCCTCCATGATTTTTCTTATATTTTTATATCCCATATTTAGTAATCCTTTCAATATGATAGTAAGCTCTATAAAAAGCTTAATCTTTATATCTGTGTCTTTACACCTTCGATTATTATAACACCATATTCTATAAAATCTATTTATACTTAACATTAAATATCAATAAAAACATCTAAAAAAGTAACTCTAGCTAATAAAGTTACTTTTTCAATAGAATATATTTTTTCCTTTAACCTGAGACTTTTAACGTTGAACACGGCCAGAACTTTCTCCTTTGACAAGTGCTTCAACTTCATCAATAGTTATAAGATTAAAATCGCCTGGAATTGTATGTTTTAATGCGGATGCGGCAACTGCGAATTCTAGCGCTTCTCCCTGTGTTTCTTTTGTAAGCAGTCCATGAATTAAACCACCTGAAAAGCTATCACCCCCACCAACACGATCAATAATTGGATTAATTTCATAACGCTTTGATATATAAAATGAATCCCCATTATATATTAAGGCCTTCCATCCATTACATGTTGCACTTATTGATTCACGTAATGTTGATGCGATTACTTTAAATCCAAAAACATCTCTCATCTCTTTAAAGATTTCATAATAACCTTCAGCATTTGTTTCACCTTTTTCCACATTTGCTTTAGGCTTAAATCCTAAACATAGTTCAGCATCTTCTTCATTTCCAATGCATACATCAACATATTTCATAAGTGGTCTCATGGTCGATTGTGCTTTTTCTTTTGTCCATAATTTCTTACGAAAATTTAAATCAACCGATATGGTTGCACCTTGTTTCTTAGCTGCAATGCAAGCTTGTTCAAGAAGATTTGCAGCTTTATCACTAATTGCTGGTGTAATGCCTGACCAGTGAAACCATGATGCATCTTTCATTATTTCATCAAAATCGAAGTCATTTTCGTCTGCTTCAGCAATTGCTGAGTGTGCTCGGTCATAGATAACTTTACTTGGTCGCATACTTGCCCCAGTTTCAAGATAGTAAATTCCAACACGTTCACCACCACGTGCAATGTAATCCGTATGGACACCATAATTTCTTAGTGCATTAACTGCAGACTGCCCAATTTCATGCTTTGGTAACTTCGTAACAAAATAAGCATCATGATTGTAATTAGCAAGAGAAACTGCAACATTGGCTTCTCCTCCACCATAAACAACATCAAAATTATCACTTTGTACAAAACGCATATTTCCTGATGTTGAAAGTCTCAACATAATTTCTCCCATTGTTACAATTTTCATTATTTTCTCCTATTTCTTGAGTAAATGAATTTTAAATCCACTAACTTCTTCATTGAGATAAACAAATTTCTTCTTCATCTTTTCATCGTATTTTATCGATTCGAAATTAAATGAGAATTTTTGTTTACTTAAGTAATAAATAGCACGGTCAATATCTAAAGTTGATATTCCCAGATGTCCACATCTTCCAAAATTTTCATCATGCATAATCTCCACAAAATCCACAAAGGTTGATTTAGATGTTTCACGAATAGTTTCAGTATGTAAAAGTGATTTAAATTGATTCACAGAATTTACCAATTCTTCTTCGATTAAATTCACACCTAGATGAGCAAACTCAAAATTCAGCATATTTTTAATTGCAAGTTTGGTTTGGTTTGTAATTCTTTCCCATTCTTTATTTTGAATCATTTCTGTTGTACACATGAAAGTTCCACCACATGCAATTACTTTGTCAAATGATAAGTAATTCATTAAGTTTTGTTCATTAACTCCTCCAGTTGGCATAAATTGAAGCGATCCGTAAGGTGCTGACATTGCTTTAATTGCATCAATACCACCATTTGCCTCTGCTGGAAAAAATTTCACTATCTTTAATCCACATTCTATCGCTTGTTCTAAATCCGATGGAGATGAACAGCCTGGTATAATTTGAATTCCTTTATTTAAACAATATTCTACAATTTTTCTATTAAATCCTGGGCTTACAAGAACTTGTGCACCTGCTTCAACAGCTTGATTAACTTGTTCAATTGTTAAAATAGTCCCTGCAAGTATAATCATTTGAGGATACATTTTATGAATCTCTTTAATCGCTTCATAGGCAACGTTTGATCTAAATGTTACTTCAACAATATCCAATCCACCTGCGATTAATGCTGCTGCTAATGGATTGGCATCTTCTAAATTTTGAATTGTTACAACCGGTACAATTCCTCTTTTTCTTATTTCTATATCGAGCATAATTACAATACAAGTCCCCTCTCATCTGAATCGAGTATTAACATTTGATTCTTATTTTTTAATAAATACCAATGAATAAATGCAATGAGAAGAGGTAATACTGTGGATAATATTGTAAGAATTTGAATTAAAGTAGCTATTAAATAGAGAAGTAAAACAGTTCTTGCATTCTTTACACTATTTGCTTCTTTATTTCCAAAGACAAGTTTTATATTAACAATTAGTCCAATAAGTAAAAGAATAAATTGCGGTCCTTGCATAAATAGATAAGTTTTAAAATCGTTAAAATTTGTTTGATAAAATTCAAATGCTGTTCTCAAAATATACGCAAAGTTACTTATCATAATTGTAATTCCCAAAACATTTAAAATTAGCATGAGTAAGATAAATACCATTTTATTTCTAACTTTCTTCATTTTACTAATCTTTTCAACTGAACTAATTTTTTTACAAAACTTGTTGTATTTTCTAAATGTTGAAAATGTATACATTACCATGAGAACAGGTGCAAGTGGTAAAGCATAATATCCAATGGTCTCAACAGTTCTCCAAAGTTCATAAATCATAGAGCTCATTATGATTTTTTCTCTCTATATAAGTCAATAAATTCTTTTGCTAAGTCCTTCACCGTAATACTTGTCATAAGGTGATCTTGAGAATGAATAAGCAATATTCCAATTTCAAGTTTTTCTCCTCTTGCTTCTTTAACCAATAAATTAGTTTGTACTTGATGTGCCTCTAACAGAGCCTCATCACTTTTTGCAATTAATTCATCTGCTTGATCAATTTGTCCAGCCTTTGCAGCTTGTATTGCTTCCATTGCTAAACTCCTTGCATTCCCTGCGTGCATAATCAAACCCATTGTAATTTGCATCATATCTTCCATTGTTATTTCTCCTCTTTATTCTTTTTTGTTGCCCACATATCAATTTCAACTTTAAAACCATGTAAGAGTTTTACACCCACTGCTGTTCTTGCTGGATATGGAGTTGGCATTAATTCTTTGTATACTTCGTTAAATCTTTGCCATTCATCCAAATCATCCATATAAACATTAACTCTAAATACATCTTCAAAGCCAACACCTGCTTTTTTTAATTGTGTTAAACAATTTTCCATTGTTTTTATAGTATGTTCTTGAATTGTTTTTCCCACTAAATTACCATCTAAATCAAGCGGTGCTTGTCCCGAAATAACGACAATTTCATCAAAATCGCTGACAAGTAATACTGGTGAATAAGGTCCAGCAGTTTTATGCTGAATTGCATTTTCTGGTACTCGTTTCATTTAAGTTCCTCCTGTAATTCTAATAAACTAGCTTTAACTATTTTATATTCTTCAAGTGATAGCATCATTGGATTAATGTAAATATATCCATTATCTATCTTTGTATATATCGGATTTTCTTTAGAAAGCAAATAATCACGAACTAGTTCAACATTGATCTTACTCGACTGTATAATCATTTTTGCCCTAGGCATTGGTTGTCCTGCTTCATTCGGATATGAACTTTCAAAAGTAAAACAGTTGGATTTATCAAATTCTTGAATTAGATCATTAACTATCCAAGTTGCTTGATTTCCTTCTTCTTCCTCATCACTAAGTACATATTCTTTAACAGCATTATAAATACCCACTAGTTCTTCACGACTTATTTTATGCATTCTTCCGATATCATAGTTTGGAAAATTGTGACGACTGACCCAATCAAGCAAATCTTTTTTTCCAAGAATTACGCCTGTGGATTGCGGACCTTTCAAGTATTTTCCTCCACTGAAAACAACTGCATCTGCTCCAAGTTCTTTTGTGAAATGCCATAAATTACTTTTTGGAGGTAATTGAGCTGCCGCATCAACAATTACAGGAACATGATGTTTTTTTGATACTTGTATCGTTGTTTTTAAATCAAGCGCACCAGGTGCTACCCATCCACCCTCTGATGAAGGCAGGTAAAAAACTGCACATGTATTTTCAGTAAAAGCTTGTTCAAAAGTTTCTTCATCAACAA
>NZ_JAVXGL010000006.1:0-46016 GCF_036657415.1 Anaerorhabdus sp.
CAAACACCTACTGAACAAGATACCTTTGTAGATTCATTAGCTGAGAATGTTTGACAGATTTTGAGAAGTTTCTTTTCTAGTTCAAATTGTTCAAGCTTGTAAGGAATGAACAATGCGAATTCATCTCCTCCTAAGCGACTAATAATATTAGTTTCAGGGAATATTTCTATTAAAAGTTCAGCGACAAAACAAAGTATTTTATCACCAGAAATATGTCCTAAAGAGTCATTGATATTTTTAAAGTGATCAATATCTAATATGATAAATATTCCTTCAGGTTGTTTATTATGAGAAAAAAACTTGTGTACTCTTGCTTCGAATTCAGTACGATTAAGAAGATTAGTAAGTGTATCTTTCTCAGCACGTTCTTTCATATCAAGAATTGCGGTTTTAAATTCTTTCTGTTTTACAAACTTTGATACTTTCTTTTCGCAAATAGCATTTCTTACTCTATTTGGAAGAGAAATTGAAGAATAAGGACTTACGATACAATCAGATACTCCTTTTGATATGCATTTTGTAATCAAATGACTGGAGTGATGTATAGTTAAAACAGGGATATCATATAAATTACATTGATAAACTATTTTCGAAATCAGATTTAGAGTGGTATTTTCCAAAACATTTACGATTACTGAAGAAATAGTAGAATCATGACTAGATATATAATCAATCATTTCATCGGCAGTAGTAAAGGATAGTGTCGTATATAATTTTTTGAAAACTTGTTTGAGCGTATTAAATTCTAGATTTGTTTCGTCTAAAATTAAAATAGAATCATGTTTATTATAAACTAAAGTATTTTTTTTATTTGTAGTCTGCTTGACTAAATTCTTATTGTTTAGTGATGAAGAAATGAATTCGGTAAAATCAGGAATTGACAATGGTTTTGAAAAATAGTAGCCTTGACCTCTTTCACAGCCAAGTGATCTTAATAGATTGACTTGTTCGATAGTTTCAATTCCTTCAGCAATAATATGCATATTAAGCCATCTTGCTAAACTAATAATAAAGCTAATTATATCTCTTCGATTTTTAGTGAAATGATTTCCTTGAATGAAACGTATATCAAGTTTTAAAACATCAATTGGAAGTTCAGAAAGCATATTAAGTGAAGAATATCCACTTCCAAAATCATCCATGGCAATGATAAAACCTAGCTTTTTAAGTTTCTTTAAAGTAATTATTAAATCTTGTTCATTTTCAATATATGCTGTTTCAGTTATTTCTAAGTAAAGAAATTGTGGAAGTACATTATATTTATTTACTATATTCATGAGGATTTGATCAATATTTGGATTGTAAATATCGGCACGTGACATGTTGACTGAAATAGGGATAGGTTTTATACCATTGTCTATCCATTCTCTAATTGTTTTACATACTTTTTCCCATATAAAGACATCGAGTTTTGTAATAAATCCGTTCTTTTCTAATAAGGGAATAAATTCAGTAGGAGATATAATACCTTTCTTTGGATGAATCCAGCGTACTAATGCTTCGGCACTTGTTAGTTCTCCAGTTACTAAATCATGTTTAGATTGTAGATAAACTTGAAATTCTTCATTAAGTAGAGCATTTTCCATATTTAAAGAAATAAACTGTTCATTAAGAAGTCGTTGCCTAATTTTCTCATTATAGAATACATAAAGAGTGTCATATTTATCTTTGATTGATTCAAGTGCAAGATACGCACGGTCACACATAATATTGACGGGAATTGTTCTATCCTGTATTTGATATATGCCATATTTTAAAATATTATTTAAATTATGATTAAAATCTTTAATATATTTTGTAGAGGACTCGAAATGAACTTTAAGATATTTTGCTGGACGGGGAATTAATAAAGCAAAAATATCTTTGTTGATTCTGCAACATATCCCCTATTCTTGGTGTCGCGTCTTAACATATCAGCGACAAAACATAAAAGTGAATTTCCTTCGTTGATACCATAAAATTCATTTACTAATTTAAAGCGCATGATGTCACAACAAATAATATCAAATTCAATAGAAGGATTCTCTTTAATTATTTTTTCGGCATATTTATAAAAATATTCTTTTGTGTACAGTTTAGTTAATGAATCATAGGTTATCATATGTGAGAATTCGTTGCTTTCACATATCGTAATTGTATTGAGTAATTTAAGTTTAAAAATTTCTGGTTTATATGGCTTAATGATGTAGTTTTGAACACCAAGTTCTAAAACTCTTTTTTCTAGATGCGTATCTGTAGTAGTGCTAGTAACTAGTACAGGTATCTTTGATAATTGATTATTTTTATTCATTGTGCAAAGAAAATCATATTTTTGATCTAGTTGAATATTGATATCTAAAATGATTGCGGAAAAATCATCATATTGTTTATCTACTATTTCTTGTAAATTTTGGATATCAGTAGCGATAAAGATTAAAAAATCCTTATCTAAGATATCTAGCAATATCTTTTTATCCTGAACATTTTCTTCTAGAACTAAGATTTTCTTTTTAAAAGTCATAAAATTCTCCTTATATTAAATATTAACTTTATATCTGTCATACAAATGACAGATTGTTGTAAAAAAAATTATTTTTTAAGATAAAAAATAAAAATTTCTAATCCTTGTTCAAAGCATTGCGTGGAAAGTTCATCAAAAACAGCATCTTCTCCTGTAAAACTTGCGACACTTTGAATAAAACCTTTAAATTTTCTAATCATTGTTTCTACGATTAAATCAACGTTTATATCGGGTCTAATAGTGCCATCATTAATTCCTTTTGTAAGGATTTGAGTTAATAACTTTTTAATAGCAGCTGTTGTACTCTCTAAAGGGCTCCTTGTATGCCATAAATATAATTGATATTCGGTGCCTAATATTACAAGATTAGGATCATCATTTAAAACCATAAATATTTTTCTAAAATAAGCAGCACATTGCTCAAGTCCACTTAAATTTTGAAAATCAGAAGATTGGATGTAAAGTAATAAAGATTCATAACTAGGTTTCATGTATTCAGAAATTGATTGTATAATTAGATCATTTTTATCTATAAAATAGCGATGAAGACTTCTTAAAGATAAATTTGCTTCTTCTGCAATTTCTTTAAGTGCAGTTTTCTCGATACTCTTTTCTTTGAAACATTTAAGTGAAGCTTGGATGACCTTTTGTCTATTTTCTTCTCGTTGTTTTTCTTTATTCATAACGTACCCCAATGTTTATTAGAATATTGATAATTAATCTCATATGGTAAAGTATATCATTTTTGAAAGAGAAAATATACGTTGAAATTAACTGAAAAACTCATAAATAAACTAATTTTAGCAAATCAATTTTAAAAAATATATTTATAGTGTACTTCATTTTTATAAAAATAATAGATGATTTAATACGTCAGTTTATTTTAAAAAACTTGGATTATAAATAATAATTAAACAAATAAATTTGTGATAAAAAGATAATTATATAGTTACTATTTATAATTTTTAAAATTAGTTATATAAGGTTATATTGATCAAAAAGCGACTAATTCACATAATTCAAAAATGTTAAAAACGGCTTATTTAAAGGCTTATTTTGATTGATGCAAAATTAAAAATCACATTTCTTGCAGGTGAAAAAACATAGTGTTAACATGAAATCAACGATAGAGATAGGTGTTAACGCAAGATAACAATTAAAGTTATCGCATCTACTACTATGGTTAAATAGATGAAATGTGTTTCAAAGCTTTTACAAGCAAGGTACAAACTAGTATTGAAAAATGCATTCATCGAGAAAGCGGAAATTTATTTCCAAACATCGACTAGGAAAATCTAGGACTGATTTTATATCTATGAGAATATAAGTAAAAACTTATACCTATAATTCCCGTATTGTCCAAACTTCTAGATTCTATCCAACGACCTATTCTTTCCCCGATGAACCTCAAGAAGTAAGTAAAAACAAATAATTTAAAATAACTGATGGAGTTTTAAAAGATGTTTTTATTGCGCTCATTTTGAGAAAAGTAATTTTGATTACTGGTTTCTCCTTAAAAACACATGCAAGAATCTGTTTTTATTCCAAAAAATGGTAAAAGGAGGAAATTATGTTACATTTCAAAAAACCTATTAAGGATGAAAATTACGGAACTCCTAATTTAGCTGTATTCTCAGCTGATAACAAGCTCCCAAAAAACAAATTAAACAAAGATTCAATTCCATCAGAAGTTGCTTATCGATTAATCAAAGATGAATTAATTGATGAAGGTAATGCAAGACAAAATCTTGCGACTTTCTGTCAAACCTACATGGAACCAGAAGCTACTAAGCTTATGTCTGAATGTCTTGCGATTAATGCAATTGATAAATCAGAATATCCAAAGATGACAGAAGTGGAAAACTATTGTGTAAATATTATCGCGGACCTATGGCATGCACCAGATGAAACTAAAGTACTAGGTACTTCAACAGTTGGATCATCAGAAGCATGTATGCTTGGTGGTATGGCAATGAAATTCAAATGGCGTAAAGAAGCTGAAGCAGCAGGAATTGATGTTAAAGCTAAAAAGCCAAATCTTGTTATTTCTTCAGGATTCCAAGTATGCTGGGAAAAATTCTGTGTATATTGGGATATTGAAATGCGTTTAGTACCATTAGATGAACAACATATGAGTTTAAATATGGAAACAGTAATGAACTACGTAGATGATTACACTATTGGTATTGTTGGAATTTTAGGAATTACTTATACAGGTAAATTTGATGATATTAAGACTCTCGATAAACTTGTAGAAGAATATAACAAAACTGCAAAAGTTAAAATTGGTATCCACGTTGATGGTGCTTCAGGAGCAATGTTCGCTCCATTTGTACACCCAGAAATCAAATGGGATTTCCAATTAAAGAATGTACGTTCTATTAGTACTTCAGGACACAAATATGGATTAGTATATCCAGGTGTTGGTTGGGTATTATGGAGAGACCAAGAATTTTTACCAAAAGAATTAATATTCTATGTTAACTACCTTGGTGGTGAACAACCAACAATGGCAATTAACTTCTCACGTTCAGGAAGTCAAATTATTGGTCAATATTACATCTTCATGCGTTATGGATTTGAAGGATTAAAATTAGTTCAAACTCATACTCATGATTTAGCAGTAAGTATTACAAAAGAAATTGAAAATATGGGTATCTTCGAAATTTACAACGATGGAGATAACATTCCTGTTATTTGCTACCGCTTAAAGAACCCTGAAAATCATAAATGGACATTATATGAACTTGCTGATCGTTTAGCTATGAAAGGATGGCAAGTACCTGCATATACATTGCCAGAAAACCTTCAAACAACTGTCATTCAACGTTATGTAATTCGTGCAGATTTCTCAGCTGCATTACGTGATGCTTTAGTACAAGATATGAAGATGGCTATTGATTATCTTGAAAAGAATACACACGAAGATACAGCAGGAAAAACAAAATTAGGTAAACAAGGATTTACTCATTAAATAGTAATATTTAAGAATTAATAAAGGAGATTAATATGAGTAACAAAAATACGAATTCAAAGAAACACTTGACCCTTTTTGGTTTCTTTGCAATTACTGCCACAATGGTAATGACAGTTTATGAATATCCAACATTTGCATCATCTGGATTTTCATTAGTCTTCTATCTCATTGTAGGTGGATTATTCTGGTTCCTTCCAGTTGCACTATGTGCGGCTGAAATGGCTACAGTAAAAGGATGGGACACAGGAGGTGTTTATTCCTGGTCTGGTAATATATTAGGTGAAAAGTGGGGTTTCGCCAACATCTTCTTCCAATGGTTTCAAATTACTGTTGGATTTGTAACAATGATTTATTTCATACTAAGTGCATTATCTTATGTATTTAGTTGGGAACCATTAAATAGTAACCCAGTAGTAAGATTCTTCGGAGTATTAATTATTTTCTGGGCATTAACATTCTCACAATTTAAAGGTACTAAATTAACAGCTAAGATTTCAAAACTTGGTTTCATTATTGGTATTCTTATTCCAGCAGTTATCTTATTCGGATTAACTATTGCATTCTTCTTAACAGGTGGTAAGAGTATCATGTCTTTAGATTTTAAAGCACTTATTCCAGATTTCACTAAAATAAATACGTTAGTTGTATTCGTTTCATTCATTCTAGCTTATGCCGGTATTGAAGCATCAGCTACCCATGCAAATGAAATGACAAATGTAAAACGCGATTATCCACTAGCTATTCTAGGACTTGTAGTATTAGCTATTATCCTAAATACAATTGGTGGTATCTCAATTGGAGCAGTAGTTCCAGCAGATAAATTAGGACTATCAACAGGTGTTCTTCAAGGTTTCAGCGGTTTACTCGCTCACTTTGGAAAAGGACTTGATTGGATTGTAAGAGTTATCGCAGTACTTATCGCAGGTGGTGTTATTGCCGAAGTATCAGCTTGGGTAGTTGGACCATCATGGGGTATGCAAGTAGCAGGTAAGATGGGATTAATGCCTAAATCATTATCTGAAACTAATAAAGAAGGCGTTCCTACAAAATTCTTGTTACTACAAGGAATTATCGTAACAGTTTGGACAGCAATCTTAACATTCGGTGGTGGAGGAAATAACAACTTATCCTTCTTCACAGCAATCTCTCTAACAGTTGTTCTTTATATAATAGCGTATGTAATTTTCTTCATCGCTTATATTGTGATGGTATTAAAACATGATGATCTACCTCGTGCATTCCAAATTTCAAAGAGTAAAGTTATACGTTTAATCGTAGGATTCTCAGGACTTATTCTTTCATTAATTGCATTTGGTATCTCATTCATTCCTCCTTCACAATTATCAGGACCTGGGGTTTCTACTACATATTTGACAATTCTAAGTGTAAGTTTCATCGTAGTATTATTTATCCCGTTTATTATCTATCATTTTATGAGAAAGAAAAACCCACTTCCTGCTGGCCAAAAAATGCCAGATATGAGTGAATACGACAAGGAATAAAAACAATTTGCGACCCCATAGAAACTATGGGGTTTTAATTTGCCCAAATTTATATAATTTGAGAAAATAATATTTTTGCAAAAAGAATTATACATTTTTGAAATATACGATATATAATATCAATAGATATACCATAATAAATAGAAAAGTAATATAATTACTTCTATAAGGGTGGACTTATGAAAAAGAAAACGATTTTTGTTATTTCTTTGACAGTTATTTTAGTAACCTTTTTACTTGCGGTTTTTGTGCAGTTTAATAATCAACTTAAAGACCAACTCAATTCACATATAAAAGATCATTTAGAAGAAATTGTAAAACCAAATGTAGTTTCTTTTAATATGCAAATAAAAGAACAAATAAAACGTGTTAATGCTATTTCAAGAGTTTTAGGTGAAGATGGATATGAAATTGGTAGTCAAGAACAAATCGATTTCTTGAAGGTAGTAATTGATGATAATATTTATGAAGATTACATTATTGCCTTACCTGATGGAGTAGCAATCTCATGTACGGATAATTCGATAGAGAATGTTTCGGATAAAACGTATTTTGAGAAATCGCTACAAGGTGAATCTTATGTCACTTTACCAGAACATTATGAAAACATAATTGATCCAGTAATTATGCTTTCTGCTCCAATCACAAGAAATGATACGGTAGTAGGAGTACTAATATGTAAGTACCCAAGTACAGAATTAGATTCAATTTTTAATACAAAACTTCTTTATAATTTAGGTGAAATTTATGTTGTGGATAAAGATGGCGATAAAATAATTGGACATTCAGAATATACGGGTGATACAACAAATTTATTTGAATTTTTATCGCAAGAATGTGCTACCGATAAAAGCGATTCATTTGATAAATGGATACTTAATAATGAAACAAAAACTGCGATGATTGTAATGAATAAAACTAAGAAAGCGATTTTCTTAACATATACCAAATTAGACTATGGAGACTGGTATATGGTTGCGATGGTAGATGAAAAGGAAGCATATAAATCATTTGATAATATATTTAATGAACAACAAAAATATATTGGTATGATAAGTGGTGGTGTCATTGTATATTTGATTATTTTATTAGCACTCACTTTTAGCGATGTGAGAAATGTTGATAGATTAACTGGTGGGTTGACGCTAAGGATGTTTAAATATAAAGCAGTAAAAGAGCTAAAAAAGAATTCTTCTAAAGCTTATGTATTTGTGAAAATTGATATCCGTAACTTTAAATTGATTAATCGAATTTATAGTTATGATTATGGTGATCAGGTTATAAAAAATATTGCCAAGTCATTGGAAGTTACAGCTAAAAAAGAAAATGGTATTTTTTGTCGAGTAGCAATTGATGAATTCATTATACTCTTACCATTCAAGAGTAGAGAATATTTAGATGAAGAGAGAAATCACTTTATCGAATTATTTAGTGTGTTTATGGGGGAAGAATTTAATAAAGTTATAACTTTCCCAACAGGACAATTCATTGTTTATAAAGATGATCCTGAACGTCTAGATATAGATGGCATCATTGAGAAAGTGAATTTTGCTCACCGTGAAGCTAAGAAACGAAGTGGTGACATTATTATTGATTATGTGGAAGATTTAGAGAATAAAGAGATTTTAGCGAAGTCTATAGAAGACAGAATGAATTCCGCAATGGAAAATGATGAATTTAAATTATATCTACAACCTAAAGTGGATATATTAAATCATAATGTAGTTAGTGGTGCCGAAGCTTTAATTAGATGGGAATATGATGGAAATTCTTTTATGTATCCCAATGATTTTATACCAATATTAGAATCTAATGGATATATCGTTAAGACAGATATGTTAATGTTTGAAAAGTCAGTTAAATTTTTAAGAAATATGATAGATAATAATTTAAAACCAATACGAATTTCTGTTAATTTTTCAAGAATTCATTTAGCGAATAAACACTTTGTAGAAGAGCTATGTAAGATTGCGGATAAATATGCAGTACCGCATGAATATTTAGAAGTTGAACTTACAGAATCTGTATTGTCTGATAATGTAATGAAAATCCAAGAACTAATTAGTGAGCTCCATAGAAATAAGTTTACATTAGCGATTGATGATTTTGGTAGTGGATATTCAAGTTTATCATTACTAAAGGATATTGAAGTAGATGTTGTTAAGATAGATAAAGAATTCTTTGTACAATCTAAAATTCCTAATCGAAGTAAAATAGTAATTGAAAATATTATTACAATGTCGAATGATTTAAATGCGCTTACAGTTGCGGAAGGAATAGAAATTGGTGAACAAGTAGAAATACTTAGAGACTTGAATTGTGATATGATACAAGGGTATTATTTCTTTAGACCAATGAATGCAGATAAAATTGATTTAGAAATATTTAATAAGGAGTATACTAAGTGAACTGTACCTACAGAAATTTAACTATTAGAAATGCAAATGCAAAGGATTGTTCTTTATTAGCTACTTGGTGGAATGATGGTAGTGTAATGGCTCATGCTGGTTTTCCTTACGGACTTAATACGAATTGTAATAAAATTGAAAATCAAATTGCAAATGATTCTGACGAAACAAAAAGGCGATTAATTCTTGAAAGAGATAATGAACCAATAGGTGAAATGAGTTTCACTGTTCAACAGAAAACCATTGTTGAGATTGGAATAAAAATATGTGATGTGCATGAACAAAATAAAGGTTTAGGAAAACTGTTTTTATCGATGCTTATTACGGAATTATATAAAAATAAGAAGATAACTAAGATTATTTTGGATACTAATTTAGAGAATAAGCGTGCCCAACATGTATATGAAACACTTGGTTTCAGAAAAATCTCTACAAAATATGATTCATGGACAGATCAATTGGGAAATAAACAATCAGTAGTTGACTATGAACTATTAAGAGATGACTTTATTTCTTTCTTAAAAGACTAAATATTAGAGGGAGAAACATATGAGAAAATTATTTTGTGAAATTTCTCCACTGACTTATAAAATATCTGTGTTAAAATGTCGATTACAAAGAAATGTAAAAGACTTTTTATCATTTCAAACATTCGCAAAAAATAAAAGTTCTGAAGAATTACCAGTTTGCGTTATTAAACACAATTCTCTAATTAGAAGACGATTAGGAAATGTGAATATACAATTACAAGAAAACAAAGCTGTAAATTTAACAATTGCCGCGCCAAAGGTAAATAAGATATTGATTAAACCAAATGAAGTGTTTTCTTTTTGGAAATTAGTTGGGTCAACAGATCAATCCAAGGGTTATAAAGAAGGTCTTACAATTTCTAGTGGTAAAGCAACACAAGGAATTGGTGGAGGAATGTGTCAATTTACAAATTTAATTCATTGGATGATACTGCATTCATCAATGACTATTGTTGAACATCACCATCATGATAGTTATGATTTGTTTCCAGACTTTAATCGTAAAATACCATTTGGGACAGGAACTTCAATTGTTTATAATTATTTAGATTATCGCTTTAAAAATACAACTAATCGAACATATCAATTGATTGTTTATACAACGGATGAATATTTATGTGGAGAATTACGTTGTAGTGAAATACAACCTGAGAAAATACATATTGTTGTAGAGGATGAATTTTTCTCAAAAGAAAATGAAACAGTTTACCGCAATAGTAAAATTTATAGAAATATTATTGATCGTACTACCGGTAAAACAGTTGAGCATAAACTAATTAGGACAAATCATGCAGAAGTGAGATATGATACATCAGCATTAGAAATAAGACAATAAAAAAAGGAGTTATTCGAAGATAACTCCTTTAAAGAATGTTCGTTCAAACAAATGCCTAAAGAATTGAATTCCAGGACCTAAACAGAAGGCAAAGATAATAGAACCAACACCAAGTTGAGCTCCAAGCAAGAATCCTAGAATTAATGCAGAAATATCTTGAATCATTCGACCAGTTGAGTATTTTATTTTAGGGAATTTTTTATTTACAAGATGTGCAAGTGAATCCCAAGGCGCTTGACCGAGATTTCCAGAAAGATACAGACCGCAACCAATACAAACAATAATTATTGCGATAAACATAATCCCAAAGCGTAAAGGCAATGATAATACTGGAAGTGTGTTTATAAAAAATAAAGATGAATATTGAATTACATAACCTACACCAAGCATATTTACAAATGTACCTAAATGAATCGTTTTACGCTCTATCATAAACATGGGAATAAAAAGTAAAGCATTTCCTAATGATATACAGTTACCTAACCCAATGTTTATAATATTATTAATACCACTGAAAAAAGTGGTGCTTGGATCGATACCTAAATCACAATAAACAGTTAACCCAATACCAACCCCAATAATTATATTACCTATAAAAACAAACAAGACTCTTTTTAACATAAATATACCTCGAAAATAATTATATCACGCAATTATATTAAAGATAGAAAAAAGTACCATAAGGTACTTTAACGTCCAGTTGCAAAGAAGAATAAAGCAATTGTTCCAGGGCCTGAGTGTGAACCAATAACAGGACCTATATCACTAATCATAACATCCTTAACATGGGATGATTCAAAGATTTTATTAGCAAGGAACTGGGCATCCTCTAAAGCATCACCGTGAGAAATAAAGATAATTTGATTTGTTGGATCAGTAATTGTAGTAGCTAGTCTATCGGCTAAAGCAGTTAAAGATGCTTTTCTACCATGAGCTTTTGATACATTGACAAGATGACCATCATTGTCAATGTGTAAAACAGGTTTTATTTTTAAAGCGGTTCCGACAAGTGCAACAGCCCCTGATACACGACCACCACGTTTTAAAAATTGTAAATCATCTACAGTAAACCAATGTGCTAATTTAAGAATGTTGTTATTTAACCAAGTAGCATTTTCATCAATAGTCATACCATTTTTTTGATTAAGCAATGCTTGATAAACAAGTAATCCTTGCCCTGCACTTGCAGCAAGAGAATCAATAATAACAATTTTGTTATTAGGATATAAATCTTCTAATTCAGATTTAGCAACTAAACTTGATTGTAAAGTGCCACTCAATCCAGAAGAGAAACCTATATATAGAACATCTTTTCTCTCTTTTAATGTGTTCTCAAATGCTTCTTTAAAGACCATTGGTGTTATTTGAGATGTTGTGGACATATATCCATCTCTTAGTTTTTCATAGAATGTTTTTGCACTCATGTTTTTAAAATCATGTGTGTGTGAAAATGTATTTGAATCAATTGTTACATCCATAGGAAGAATAACAAGGGGATAGTTCAAATAAATATCTTCTGCTAAATCACATGTACAATCAGTAAAAATTTGATATCTAGTCATAATAATTCCTTTCTTGCGAGTTTATAATTATATCATGAATGAGAATTAAATTCTTTTCAATAGATGTGCTTATTAAATTGAAGATTGCTTTTCAATGGCTTATAATAATAAAGTATGCCCCTATAGTTAAATGGATATAACAAGATCCTCCTAAGATCTAGTTACCAGTTCGATTCTGGTTGGGGGTGCCAATTCAGTAGAACGCGATAGATATCATATCGTTTAAGCCTTTAAATAAAGGCTTTTTTAATGCTTTTGAAGATATTTTGAAAAGAGTTAATCCATAGATATCATATAGAAAATAAACAAGAAGCAAGGAAATTACCTAATCACTGCATATTAGTAAGTAGGAGGTAAATGTATTATGGTTTTTGAAGATAGATAGTTGAGTGTTGTTGTCAGACAGATGAAGAAAGTGATGAACATTGCTTTATTTTTTTACCTAATGTAATATATGGATAAATTAGAATTTGAAAGGGAAGAACAATGTTGAAGATAAGTAATTATCAGATGGGGTTTGATGTATGGGGATTAATTTTGTTTTTGATAATTATGTTTCCCAATTTTATATGGTTTGCTATTCCTGCTACTAATGATGTGCTAAGGAACAAATCAATAACTCCAGTTGTAGATATGGTTGCTTCTGTTTTTCAAGTTATAATGGTTGTAGCACTATGTATTATCATAAATAAAAATCGTTATAAACCGATGAAAAAAGTATTGTTTAGAGGAATTGTTATTCTGTTAATATTGTATTACATTGGTTGGTACCTATATTATGCTGGCATAATAAATCAAGTAGTAATTTTGGATTTGATTATTGCACCTTGTTTAGTATTTATATTATTTTCAATATCAAGAAAAAATGTAGTAGCGTTATTATCAGCAAGTATATTTATGTTATGTCATATTCTGTATGGCGTTATAAACTTCATTATCTAACGGTAGAATCCAGTTAAATAATGAAATGAAAAAAATAAAATTTATAAGGATGGAGCAAGTAAAATATGTGCACAAGTTTTGTAAAGAAGACAGATGATAATTGTTATATTGCGATGAACTTTGATAATAATGGTATGAAGTATAGAATAAATACTACTAAAAAAGACTGGTTAATAGTATATGTTGAAATGGGTAAAATGAAATATCCTAGTTTTGGTATTCATAAATCAGGAATTTTTTTTAATAATTTGCTAGTTAATGCTTGTGAAAAAGGAAAATATAGAAGAGGAAAAGGTGTTGTACATTCAACAAAGTTTCTTACAGAAATTATTGATAATAAAATATGTGTTGATACTTTAAAACAATATTTAGAGAATATAGAAATTGTAAATGTACCAAATTTTAGTACACATAATATGATCTGTGATATACAAAGTAATGTATGGATTATAGAACCAGGGAGAGGAAATATTTATTCTTCACTTAAACCAAATGAGTTTCAAGTTATGACTAACTTTTCTCTCGTTGATGCTACGAAAAATAAAGAAACTAATTACTGTAAGCGATTTAACAATGTGAATAAGCTTTTGTCAGAGTTGGTGAATATGAATGTACAGAAAACTTTTGAGATATTAAGAGTTGCAAAGCAAAGTGAAGGTGAATGGATAACAGAAATATCGATGGTTTTTGATAAGACTAATGAAACAGTTTATTATTGTGAAAATCAAAATTTCGAAAATATAAAGGAATTTGTTTTTCAATAATATAAACATTAGTTTTTTCAAATCAATGTTGCAACAAGGGATGAGTCTAAATACGGGAGTTTATTCGCCGTCGGGAGCTCCATGCTAATTGAACGAACCTGTGTCAACCACACAGGTTTTTATGTGCCTATAAAGATTTTAGGAAATTGCACTTCTTTTGCGAATAAATGAGTAGAAGGGAGTACAAATGAAAGAAAATAATAGTGTGTTTTTTGAAGATGGAGTGATATCTGTAGAAGTAACTCTAGAACAAGATACAGTATGGTTAAGTTTGGACCAAATTGCAGACTTATTTGAAAGAGATAGAAGTGTAATAGGAAAACATATTAGAAAAATTTTTGCTGAATGCGAACTAGATAGAAATTCAGTATGAGCAAAATTTGCCCATACTGCTCTAGATGGTAAAAGTTACAATATAGATTTTTATAATTTGGATATGATAATTTCAGTAGGATATCGTGTTAAATCAAAAAGAGGTATACTTTTTAGGCAATGGGCAACTAAAATTCTTAAAGAATATACATTAAAAGGTGTTGTATATAATGATAAACGATTAAAACAATTAGAACGCATGCAAGAAATCCAAGTCGATATGATGGAAGGTGTAAAAGGGTTTGATGCTTCAGAAGTATTAAGTGTACTCAATCTTTATTCGCAAGGATTACAGCTATTGGATGATTATGACCATCAAGTGCTTCTGGAAAAGAAGGATCAAGAAACTGCGTGTATTTATCAGCTGTCTTATGAAGAATGCATGGAAGTCATTGAACAATCTCCATTTGATACTCGAGGAGACCTGTTTGGTAAAGAAAGAGATGAATCATTTCAATCAAGTATAAATCAAGTCTATCAAAGTTATGATGGTGTTGAACTTTATCCAACACTTGAAGATAAAGCAGTTAATTTACTCTACTTTATCACAAAGAATCATAGTTTCTATGATGGAAATAAGAGAATAGCAGCCACTATCTTTATTTATTTCTTAATGAAGAATAGACAACTTATTGTAAATAATAGACAAAGGATTAGCAATACTACTTTGGCAACACTGACAGTACTGATTGCATCATCTAAACCTGAAGAAAGAGACAACATATTGGCGTTTTCAAAAGAACTTATCCAGGTTTCAAGTGATTAGTCTAAATGTATGACTTCAAAACCCATAATTACTCCATTAAAATAATGACCTGTATAAAGCACAGGTTTTAATATGCATTCTAATAATAAGAATAACTTCTAGTAAAAGAAAGAAACAGTGACACATCCATTATGAAAGATAACGCTGTAGCTAATGGTCTATGATATAATACCCCTAATAAAAGGTGGAAATTTAAAATGTTAAATCAGAATATTTTGGAACAGATGTCACTAGTTATGGAAAATCAGTTCATAGCGAATACGAACAAAAATATTTTCTGTAACACAAATCAGCTCTCTTTTCAAAAGAACACCATGATAGCATTATTCAAATTCAGGGAATTTATTTGCCAACTTTCTGAAGAGCAAATAGATTATATGGCACATAAATATCAAAATCAATTTTTGGATGAGTTTTATAAAGTTAATCAATACATTTATTTTAACGAAACTTCACAAGAATATATTCGTACTATTTATCTATCACTATTAAATGAACTAGAAGATCTTGATTTGTCATTGGAAAAAATTGAAGATAGACATTACAAACGTATTACAACATTTATTAAAAATAGTAATCCATCAATAGCTCAAATTAATCATAATGATAATAGAATGGCTCAACAATTTGTCTGTGCACAATATTCAGGTAAATTTTTATGTGATTTATTAAATATTAATACGCAAGAAATAAAAGAACCTGTACTCGATATTGGCTGTGGTAATCATGGAAATCTTGTAACCTATCTACGAAGCAAGAATATCAAAGCGTATGGTATTGATAGAGAAACTTCAGCGTATGGATGTACATCAATAGATTGGTTTGCGTTTAATTATGGAAGTATGAAATGGAATACAATTATTTCTAATCTATCCTTCACAAGTCATTTTCTTTATCATCATCTTGAAAACGAAGAAATAGCGAATCGATATGCTTCCACATATATGAACATACTAGCATCACTGAAAAAGCAGGGGCAATGGATCTATGCACCATCTATTCCATTTTTTGAAGAACTTTTACCAAATCATCTTTATCAAGTAGAGAGAACATCCATTCATAAAGATTTTTCAAAAACAGTTATTACAAAATGCTAAATATAAAAGACAACCAGAACAATTTATTTGTATAATAGTTATAAAGAGATACAGGGGGAGAAATTGAATGAAAAGAATAAGCAAAATTTTATTATCAATTGTATTAATCTTTACATTATCATCATGTACTACAAGTTCTTCAAAAAGAACAAAAGACATCGCTATTCTTTATACAGGAGATGTTCATGTGAATTTTGATAGCGCAATTGGCTATGATGGTCTTGCGGCTTTTAAAAATGAGTTAATTGCAGACAATGTCGATGTTATTTTAGTGGATACAGGTGATGCTATTCAAGGGACACCGATTGGCAAGTTATCATCAGGAAGTATTCCAATAGAAGTTATGAATGAATTAGGATATGATGCAATGACATTAGGAAATCATGAATTTGACTATGGACAAGAAGATTTAAAACTTCTTTCTGAACTTGCGACATTTCCGTTTCTGTCAGTGAATTTTGTTGATGTAGTCACGGAACAACCTGTTTATCAACCTTATAAAATTGTGGAAAGAGATGGCATTAAAATTGGATTTATCGGTATTTCAACACCACGAACAATTACATCAAGTACACCAATTTATTTTCAAAATGAGCAGGGAGAGTTTATTTATTCTTTTATGCAAGATGATAGTGGTGAAAAGTTATGGACAACTGTTCAAAATACAGTAGATGCAGTTCGCAAAGAAGGTGTAGATTATGTTGTCGCAATGGCACATTTAGGAATAGATGAATCTACATCACCATATTTATCAACAACGCTAATTGAAAAAACAAGAGGAATTGATGTAGTTTTGGATGGACATTCGCATAGTGTTGTAGAATGTATGCGTGTTAAAAACATGGATGGAGAACGCATCTTGTTGACTTCGACAGGATCAGGATTAGAAAATATAGGTTACTTATTAATTGATAAAAAAGGTAATATATCGACTGGATTAATCGCTGAAGTTGAAGACAAAGATTCAGAAATGACGACCTTTGTCCAAGCTAGAAAAGATGAGTTTGAAAAAATACTCATGAAGCCAGTAAAGGCAATTGAAAATGATCTAGTTATTGAAGATTCTCTTTCAGGTAATCGAATTATTAGAACAACGGAGACAAATCTGGGAGATTTATGCGCGGATGCATTTAAGGAAGCAACAGGTGCACAAATCGCTATTCAAAATGGTGGAGGTATTCGTAAAAATTTAATGCATGGAGAAATTACTTATGGTGATATATTAAATGTTCTGCCTTATGGTAATCAACTCTGTGTAATTGAAGCAACTGGTCAACAAATTTTGGATGCATTAGAGCTAAGTGTATATGCGATTCCTGCTGAATTTGGAGGATTCTTACAAGTGGCAGGTTTAACATTTGAGTATGATAGTAAAGTTCCTACTCCAGTAGTGCGCGATGAAAATAATATGTTTTTGGCAATAGAAGGGGAACGACGTGTAAAAAATGTTAAAGTAAATGGTGAAACAATTGATCCAACTAAAACCTATACAGTAGGTGGTCCTGAATATACGCTACTTCAAAATGGCGATGGCTACGCAATGTTTAATGGAAACAAAGTAATAGCTAGTCAAATTACGATGGACTATGATGCCGTTGTAAACTATTTCAATAATCAGTACGAGGCTATCAAAGATATGTATATGAATCCATCAGGAACAGAAAGAATAATTAAAATACAATAATTTTAGGTATATAAAAATCTACATGTAATAATGTAGATTTTTAATTGCTTTAGAATGCGACGCTAATAAATTTAGATAAAATTAATTATGATCAAGTATTTGAAGAATTTGGCAAGAAAATAATAATTCATTGGTTAATGATTGATCACTTATTTCCATATCTAATAATTCTTTTATTTTTTGTATGCGATAGTTTACAGTATTGCGATGAATAAATAGTAACTCTGCAGTATCTTTTACACTATGATTACATTCAAGATAAATACGTAACGTTTTAATATATTCAGTCTTTTCATTCTTTTCATGTAGATAAAGAGAATATAATTTTTGATTGCAATAATATGTTAGTTGATTGGGTGTAAAATGACTAAATAAATCATATTGTTTAACTCTTTCATAGAAGATGATATGTGATTGATTGGTTAAAAAATTTCGATAGTTAATTGAGGATTTAGCTTCATTTTCAAAAATCTTATAATCGTATAAATCATGAAATGAATCGCTTACTCCCATTACAAGATTTTTCTTTTTGAGATAAGATTCAAGCTTTGTATTAAATGGATTTGTGCTTATATTCTCAATATCACAGAGAATAATAAGTAATTGGTTATTGATAATTAAATGTCCATTTGGAAAGAAAGAAAGTATTTCATTTTTAAAAGTATCCTCATTGGCATTAAAAGAAGTGAAGTTGTTTAAATCAATACAGGCAACTTGAAACTTTGTTTGGATATTTATATGACAACTAGATATACGATCAATAAAATGAAGTTTATTAATAAAACTTTCATTCGATAATTCAAATAAGATTTCCTCTATTTTTGCAGGACGATTAGAATAATCACGATAGTTGTAGGCTATTTCTTTTGCAAGGAGTTCAGAAACAAACTGATAGAGACTTTCATCAACTTCATCTAAACAATCATTTACATCAGTAACATTAAGATAACCCATGAGTTTATTCTTATAGATGAGTTTGAAAAAACGACGTGTATATTTACTAATTTCAGTGACTGTCACACAATCAATTGATTTTGTAGGATCGGTATGTTGATTCCAATTGTTTAAAGTTGCGCCAAACTCAAGAGTAATGAATCCTCTTTTTGTAGCATTAACCCAGGCAATGTCATTCACCGTAAATGTTTTAGAATAGGCGAGGATGTTGTAAGAATTACCGATGATTACAAGGGCATTATTTAAAACATAAGAGGCAAGATTTACCAAATCAGAAAAATCATCACCTCTAAGAGTTGCTTCTACAAGTAATTCTTTTTTACTTTTAACCATAAAGTATCCTCCTGTGCTTACAGCACAAATTATACACTATTTCTTATGCTAGAGTAACATGTTAATAAATTATCAACTGAATTATAATCAACATGTGAAATAAATAGCATAAAATGCGAAATAGAGGAGGATGGTTTATGTTTGATTTTAATAACAAAGTTGCCATTATTACAGGCGCTGCACAAGGTATTGGTAAAGAAACTGCTCGTGGAGTAATTGAAGGTGGAGGAAAAGTAGTAATTTGTGATATTAACGAAGAAATCGGGAATGCAACTAAAAACGAATTTGGTGATTCAGCCTACTTTTATAAGATTGATTTAGGTGATTCTAAAAATATTCGTCAAGTAATTAAGCAAATACTTACAGATATGGACCATGTTGATGTATTAATCAATGTTGGTGGAGTTATTAGTAAGAATTCATTTGAAAACATTTCTGATGAAGAATGGGAAAGAACAATTCGTATTAACTTAACAGGAACATTTACAACGTGTAGTGAAATATTCCCATATTTTAAAGAACAAGGTAAAGGAAGAATTGTAAATATTTCTTCTGTTGCTGGAAAAATAGGTGGTGGTTTGTTAGGTACTGCAGCCTATGCAAGTAGTAAAGCTGGTGTCAATGGTTTGACAAAAGCTATCGCAAAAGAAGGTGGTAAATACGGTATTAGTTGTAATGCTGTTTGTCCATCATTTACCCATACAAGTATGACAACTAGCTTATCTGAGGATGCTGAAAAGAATGCCAAAGTTATTAGTATGATTCCACTAGGACGTGCTGCAGAACCTTCTGAAATTGCACAAATGATTCTATTCTTTGCTTCTGATGCAGCAAGTTTTGTAAATGGTGAAATTGGGGATTGCGACGGCGGGATCGTTCTTGATTAGGTGGCTACTATGAAAAACTTTAAAATACCTAGAATTCCAGGAGATACAATTGTATATCCAATGATTATTGGAGTTCTCTTGAATTCATTTATTCCCCAACTATTAAATATTGGTGGATTCTTTACAAGTGTTAAGAATGGAACAGGAGCATTAGTCGGTGTATTCTTATTCTTTCTTGGTGCAAGTTTAGACATAAAAAGTACACCCAAAGCGATTAAAAAGGGTGCTGTTATTATCGTTACAAAAATTGCGATGGCAATTATAATTGGACTTGGAATTGCCTTTATTTTTAATGATAACTTATTAGGGCTATCTTCACTTGCGGTTATTGGTGGAATATCAGTTGCGAATAATGCATTGTATTCTGGTATTACTGCACAGTTTGGTGATGATAGCGATAAGGGTGCGGTGGCAGTTACTTCATTAAGTGTTGGGCCTACTGTGACAATGATTGTACTAAGTAGTGCCGGTCTTGCAAGTATTTCAATTGGACCAATTATTGGGTCTATTCTTCCACTTATCTTAGGCTTAATTTTAGGAAATGTATTTCCGTTTATGAAAAAAGCATTAGCAAGTTGTGTAACAGGTAGTATCATTGTTGTTGGGTTTGCACTAGGTGCTAATATGAGTCTTATACAATTATTCCAAGGTGGACTATCAGGAATTCTATTAGGGGTAATTACTTCAGTAGTTGTCGGTGCAATCACGATTATCATGGATAAAGTATCTGGTGGAAGTGGTGTTGCTGGTGCGGCAATATCAAGTACTGCAGCAAGCGCAATTGCTAATCCTGCAGCCTTAGCGGAAATAGATCCAGCTTATCTAGTTATTGCGCCAATTGCAACATCACAAATTGCTGCATCCGTTATTATAACTTCATTTTTAACCCCAGCAATCACTGGATTCATTTATAAAAGAAATCAAAAGAAACTAGAAAAAACAACTATTTCTAGTGAAACAGTAATTGCAAAATAAAAGACACTTAAGAGTAGATGACATAAAAGTTGAATCTACTCTTTTCAATAACTTAGAATAAGAAAAGTAGGTTTAAAACTTAAAATCTTGTATAATATGGCTATCTGGAGGAAAGATATGAATAAATTTATAAAAATTGCTTTAACAGCAATACTAGCATTAACTTTAACGGCATGTGGTGAAAAACCAATGACAAAAGAAGAAGCATTTCAATATTATAGTGATGCTCTTGCAAATGTAACAGAAGTGGATTCATACAATTGTGATGTAGAAATGAATTATTTGATTTCAGATGGTTCAAATGAAATCAAGATGGGTATTGGAATGAATCTTATCATTGAAGGACAAACAACAAATGCTCCAAAAGCAATGATGGCAATGGAAACACAAATGTTTGGGATGGATATCACAGGTGAAATATATTATGCAGATGGATATGTTTATACAAACACAATGGGAGAGAAGACAAAGGTATTGGGTTCAATTGATACATTAGAAGAATTTAAGAATACAGCAATTGATATCAAGAACTTTGAAGATATTAAAGTTACTAAGAAAGATGGTATTACAACATTAGAATTTAAGATGAACAATGATCAACTCAATCAAATGCTTGGAGAAAGCATGGGTGATGTTGTAGGTGATGATTCATTAAAGTATACCGATACTAAAATCATAGTTACAATAAATGCTGACAACATGATTAACGATATGGATGTGAGTGTTGCCGCTACTATGAATGATGGAACAACCGAAGCAAATATTACTGTTCAAATGAAAATTGCTTATACTGAATTCAATTCAGCCAAAGTGATTTTGCCAGCAGATTTAGATTCATATACTTTAATAAGCTAAAAGAATTATTTACCTCGCTGTTTAACTTAAATGTGATAAGCGAGGTTTTATTTAAATTACTTACTGATTTATGCTGATTTAAGCGATATAATAATTATGTAAGTGGAGGAGGAAATTATGGATAAAAACTTAGTTTTCTATATGAATGCACTTCGAACAAGTTTTATGCAATATTATAAAGAGAAAATGGATGAAATAGGATTATCAAAAGGTCTTCATTATTTCATAATTGCGATTGGTTCGACATCAAAGTGTTCGCCTAATGAAGTTGCTCAAAGAACAAAAATGGATGCTGGACATACTACAAGATATGTAAATAAATTGGTAGATGCTGGGTATGTGATTAAGGAACCTAATCCTAATGATGGACGTTCTTGTTATTTAAAGCTTACTGATAAAGGATTGAATGCCTACAAACAATCTAAAAATATATTCAAGGATTGGACAGAAAGTATGATGTCAAATTTAACACAGGATGAAAGTGAACAACTCATGATTCTACTATCTAAATTATTTAATGGAAAAGAAAATCAGTTTAATGAACAAATTGATCTTACCTCATATGAAAATCAAGAACTTAGAAATAAAGAATAAAAATATATAAGTTTGAATTACTTTATAAGACCTAAAGGAGCGAAACAATGTTTAAAAAATATCTTGTTACTATTCTTATCATCTGTCTTATGTTAATCTCCGGTTGCACTAAGCAAATGGAAAGAGGGACATTTACGGATGGTGTATATAAGAATACTTCACTAAATTTAAAAATTAGTTTTCCGACAGAATTTGAGAAAACCAATCAAGACACGATGATTTTTAATAATGGCTGTCAGCCCTTGGAAATGGAAGATTGGAAAGCTGCTGTAAAGTCTTGTGAAGCTAAAGGATTGTCTGGTTACATTTGGGATTTAAGTCTTCAAAATAAATCTGGAAGCATATTAACAGGAATCTTGATTGAGGAAATAAAATCATCAAATACAACTCAGGAATTAATAGAACAACAAATAAGTAAAGCAAAGAGTTGGGCTGGCGAAACAGCCTTTATAACTGCTCCCTATGAATTGAAGATTCAAGGGAAAGCATTTCAAGCATTTTCATATATTGCCCCAAATGCCGATAATCCAACAGAAGAGTATTTTGGAATGAATGCAATCCGTATTGAAGGCAATTATGCAATATTAATCACTATCTCAGTGAAATCTGATAATAAAGAAGATTTTAATAACATGATGAAAATTTATACTACCCAAAATAAATAAGATACTCGTTTATGTAAACAGAAAGTACTGTAAGCATAAACGATTTTTTTTACAATTCAACAATATTGAACTTATATAGCAAATAATATATTATCTCATTATCTTTTGAAACTAATATAAATTTCAGCTATAATGGTGAAGATATCAAAACATTGATGCTGGGGATGAGGGCATATGGCGACAAAAAAAGATATATTAAAGTGCATTGAAAGTGAAGATAAAAAAAATCCGTATACTGATGAAATAATAGCGGATATTTTAGATTCTTCACGTGAAATAGTTACAAAGTTAAGAAAAGAGCTTTCAATTCCTGACTCACGTGAACGAAGAAAAAATGAATTATTTAGAATTCTCCAACTTTTGATTGAACAGAATCCAGATGTTTCTAATCGTTCGCTAACAAAGAAATTGAATGATGAACAATTTATTATAGGGAAATATGCAGTACAAAAGATACGTGAACAAATTGAAGGTGGAAATGTTAATCCAAAAGGAAAAAAGACCTATTTTCAAAATGTTGTTGGTGCAAATGGTTCACTTAAAAATGTTATTCAACAAGCAATTGCATCAGTTAGCTATCCGCCATATGGCTTAGATTGTTGTTTAATTGGTAATTATGGTACAGGACGGGCGATGATTGTTCATGAAATGTTTCAATTTGCGAAAAGTCTAGATCGTGTTAAGGAAATGCAACTCTATGAAATTGATTGCATAGACTATTTGGAACGGCCATTAGAATTATTAGCGTGCTTATTTGGGCAAGGTGATGTTCTGGGCGCTATCGAAAATTATAATTCTGGGTTCATCTATATTAAAAATATTCAATTCTTTCCACCGCAGGGATTAGAAACACTCTACCGATATTTGGATAAGAAAGTTTTCACGCGACTAAATGATAATCAGACACAACGTGAAAGTCATGCATTTATTGTGGGAAGCATTAATGCAAAGAACACATCAACAATTGCCAGAGAAATACTTCGTCATTTTCCAATGACTATTGAAATACCAACATTTATTGAGCGACCTCTTCATGAACGAGTAGATTTAATAAAATCATCTTTTATTCATGAAAGTCAAAAAATGGATTTAGATATAACCGTAAGAAGAGATGTTCAACTCGCTTTAGTTAGTCAAGATTATCCAGAAAATATTAAGCAATTACTCGCCGAAATAAAAGTTGCTTGTGCAAAGGCATTTGTTGAAAGTAAATTAAACAACAAAGCTGATTTAACAATTGAAACACGATTTTTAACAGAGGCCTTTTCTACACCAAAATTGACAAATGATAAGGATACTTCCATTTGGATTCGTGGTGATTTAGTTTTTGTGGCGGGAAATGAAAAAGTATACTCTCGTACGAAATTGAATGAAAATTGGGATCATTATACAAAAATAGAGAAGCGATTTACAGAACTCAAAAATGCTGGTATCGATAATGAAGAAGTTGAAAAACTGTTATCCAAGGAAATAGAATACAGTCTCTCTCAGCAAATAAGAGATGTTCAAAAGAGTAAACTTTCGCGAGAAGAAATATCAATGATTGCCGGTGAAGAAATATTGAATTTATCGCAATCAATTTATGATAAAGCAAAATTAGATTTGCCATATTTAGATCAATCAATAGTTTTTCCATTAGCAGTGCATCTTAAAATGTTAAAAGATAGAAGACAATATTCTAAAAATACTTTAACTTCTGAGTTAAATGAAATTAAACAAAATTGTCCTAAAGAATTCTTAATAGCAAAGAATATACTTGATAATGTGTCGCGTAAATTTAAACTTCCATATCTACAAGATGAAGTAGGTTATCTTGCAATTTATTTTCAAAAATTTCAAAGTAATTATAATGCTGACTCAAAAAAAATTGCGGTTCTTGTTGTTTCGCATGGTCATGTAGCAAGTGCAATGGCTGAAGCTGCAAATGTAATTATGGGTGAAAATCATGCTCATGCATTAGATCTTGAATATGAAGATACGCCACGCATTATGTGTGATAAAGTGATTTCAAAAGTAAAGCAAATTGATGAAGGAAAAGGAACTATTATTTTAGCTGATATGGGTTCATTACTTCAGGTTCGTGCTAAGATTGAGCAAGCGCTAAATATTCATGTAGGTGTTTTAGGTAGAACAGATACATTATTAGTTATTGAATGTATTCGAAAAACTTTATGGACACAAGATAGTTTAGATGAGATTATACGTTCAATTGATTCAAAAGAAACAATGAATACATATGAGAATCAAAATATTCAACATGAACGTCCACCAGCAATTATTACATGCTGTATTACAGGCGAAGGCGCTGCAATTCATCTAGAAAATTATTTGCGTCAACAATTTGAAACTGTCTTTAGAAATATTGTTTGGATTCATGTTGGCTATATTGAGCAAGCATTAATAAAGAATCGATTAGGGGAAATCAGCAAAGATTATGATGTGCTTGCTTGTGTAGGAACACTAAATCCAAATTTAATTGATATTCCATTCTTTACAGCAGAAGAAGTTTATCAAAGTGAAGGATTGAAAAGATTAAAACAATCACTTATGAATAGTACAAACCTTTTTAATCCACTTGAAGAGGTCTTGAATGATAACTGTATTTTAATTGAGAAGAAGTTAAATACAAAAGAAGAAGTACTTGATAAAATTGTTCATCAATTGATAAAAGAGAGTTACGTAACTTCAGATTTCCTTTTGAGTGTTTATAAAAGAGAAGCTTTTTTGCCAACATATTTAAAAGGTGGACTTGCAATTCCTCATGGAGAGACACAATATATTACAAAATCAGTCATTCATATCACAAAATTAGACAAACCAATTTGTTGGGATGGTGAAAATATGGTTGATTTCATATTCATGATTGCCATTGATGAAGACCATAGAATGGCTTTTGAAGAGCTATTTCAAAGGGTTAGAGAGCCTGCATTCATTGATTTGTTGAAGTCAGCAAAGACATCAAAAGAAATTTTGAGTAAATTTTTAGATAATACAGTATTAGACAAATAAAATCCTTCTAACGCCACTATACTAGTAAGCGTAGGAGGATTTTATTTATGATACAAGGACAAAACTTTCCTCAAGTTACAGTTATACTACGTGGTTACAATTATGAAAGCGTACGGTCTGTTGTAAGTGCAATGGTAGGAACTAAACTAAGGTCAGTAGAAATTACAATGAATTCTAAAGACGCAATTGAGACAATCAAAAAAATTGCGAATGAATTTAAAGATGAAATTCTTGTAGGTGCAGGAACTGTATTAACTTATGATCAAGCAATGGAGTGTATACAAGCAGGAGTGCAATTTATTCTATCGCCAGTCGTCTTAAGTAAAGACATTCTTGATTTGTGCAAGGAGCATCAAGTTATTTCTGTTCCAGGTGCATTTAGTCCTTCAGAAATTTGGAAATCGTTTGTTGATGGAGCTGATATTGTAAAAGTTTTTCCTGCCGCTCGATTAGATAAGAAGTATTTTCAAGATATTCAAGCTCCATTGGGTAAACTACCATTAATGATTGTGGGAGGTATTAATGGAGACAATGTACAAGAGTACTTTGATGCAGGAGTAAGTTATGCAGGGATTGGTTCAGGAATTTTCAATAAGCAAGACATTGTTAATTGTGATGAACTTGCATTAAAAAAATCGATTGAAGAATTTGAAACAAAAGTAAAGTGGGGATAAATATGGAAACTAATTTTAATGAAACACAAGTTCTTGTCATTGAAGATACATTAGCTAAAGAAGAAGTATTAGAAAAAATGGCAAATGTGTTAAAAGAAAAGGGATTTGTGAAGGATAGTTATTTATCCGCAATTTTAGAAAGAGAAAAGATATATCCGACAGGGTTAGAAAATGAATCTATTCATGTTGCAATTCCACATTGTGATATTGCAAACGTAAATCATGCAGCACTATGTGTAGGAGTGCTTAAACAACCAATTAAATTTGCGAAAATGGATGATCCTGATACGAATATTGATGTGTCATTAATTATTATGATGGCACTCACTGAACCTCACGGACATATTGAAATGCTACAAAAAATTATCGCATTGATTCAAGATCAAGAATTACTTGAAAAAGTAATCACAGCTACAGAGCCTTCTGTAGTGTATGACTTAACGAAAGACAAACTACTATAGGAGGTAGAAAAATGAAAAGAATTTTAATAGCTTGTGGAAATGGAGTTGCAACATCAACAGTTGTAGCTACAAAAATCAGAGAGAAATGTGCTGATGAAGGATTAGATGTAAACGTAATTCAATGTAAATTACTAGAAGTAGAATCAAAAGTTGAAGATTTCGATTTGCTTGTAACAACTGGAAAATATTCAAATGATTCAATTTCAATTCCTATTGTGGGAGCAATTTCATTATTAACAGGAATTAATGAAGAAGAAACATTAGATAAAATTGTTAGTTATTTAAAATAGAAAATTAAGAGGAGATAGACTATGCAAGGAATATTAGATTTAATCTATGCTGGTTTCCAGACAATATTAAATGCTGGGTCACTAGTAATGCTTCCAATTATCATTACTTTAATTGGACTTGTATTTGGAGTTAAATTTTCAAAGGCATTTAAATCAGGGGTTACTATTGCGATTGGATTTGCAGGTATCAATTTAGTAGTAAATTTATTGAAAAGTAATATTGGTCCTGCTGCACAAGCAATGGTCCAAAACTTTGGTATTAATTTAGATATTATTGATGTAGGTTGGGGTGCAATTGCCTCAGTTACATGGGCATCACCAATTATTGCGATTCTTGTCTTTGAAATTTTATTCATTAATATTGTGATGTTAACATTAAAGTTAACAGATACAATGGATGTGGATATTTGGAATTATCATCATATGGCTATTGTAGGTATTATGACTTACTTTGTTACAAATAATGTATTCTTAGCGATGGGTGCAACAGCAGTAATGGCATTGGTTACATTTAAATTTTCTGATTGGACAGCACCACTCGTTGAAAAATATTTTGGAATTCCAGATGTATCGTTACCAACAGTTTCAGCAGTTTCATCTGTAATTATAGCAGCACCTATGAACTGGCTATTAGATCGTATTCCAGTCATTAATAAAATTGATTTCTCTGTTTCAAGTGCTAAGAAATATTTAGGATTCTTTGGTGAACCAATGATGCTTGGAATTATTCTTGGTGTTGGTATTGGTTTGCTTGCGAAATATGATTTAGCACAATCATTTAACTTAGGTGTTAATATGGCTGCTGTAATGGTATTGATTCCAAAGATGACTTCATTGTTTATGGAAGGTTTAATGCCTATTTCTGAAGCAGCAAAAAAATTCTGTCAAAAAAGATTCAAAGGAAGAAAATTACTTATTGGGTTAGATGCAGCAGTTATTGTTGGTAATGAAAATGTTATCACTACTTCATTAATCTTAACTCCGCTTGTAATTGCATTAGCAGTAATTCTTCCAGGGAATAGAGTACTACCATTTGCGGATTTAGCAGTATTAACATTCCGTGTAGCGCTTGTTGTAGCAATTTGTAAGGGTAACTTATTTAGAAGCATCATTATTGGTTTAGTAACAATGGCAGCAGTTTTATTGGCTGGAACTATTACTTCACCAGTATTAACTGCCCTTGCAACATCTGTTGGTCTACAATTTGACGGTGGTATTGCATCATTTGCAGCAACAAGTTTAACTCAAAGTTTCTTGGTATTTGAAGCATTTGTAACGAATCCATTGATATTTGTACCATTATTATTGGCAGTCTTTGGTGTAGTATGGTTCTTCATAGAAAAGAAAAAGAAAACAACTGTTGTAGAAGAAACTGTAGAATAAGGCAAAGAGGATGAAAGTCCTCTTTATCATTTAGAAAGAGGGAAATATGAAAAGAGCAATTGATAAATTAGAACCATTTCAACGTGCAATATCAAAAGCACATTTAGCATCTGCCGGAGTGTCAATGGATGCTTTGGATAAAAAACCATTAATTGCGATTGCAAATAGTTGGAATGAAGTATGTCCTGGACATGAACCATTAAGAAAACTTGCGGAAGAAGTAAAAAAAGGTGTTTTAGAAGCAGGTGGGGAACCAATTGAATTTAATACGATTGCGATGTGTGATGGAATTGCGCAAGGACATGCAGGAATGCGTTATTGTTTGCCTCATCGTGAAATTATAACAGATTCATGTGAAGCAATGATTCTTGGAGAAGGAGTGTTTGATGGGGTTGTTTTTCTCGCATCATGCGATAAAATTATCCCTGCTATGTTAAATGCTGCTGCCCGCATTAATTTACCTAGTATTATAGTAACCAGTGGTCCTTGTTATGCAGAAATTAAACCGAGTGAATCAAAAGATTTACGCCAAAAATTTCTACGAGGCGAAATTACTGAACGCGATGTTATTGAAGGAACGTTGAAGTATTATACAGGTCCTGGGATATGTCCGTTTTTGGGTACTGCTAATACCATGGGATGTTTGTGTGAAGGACTTGGAATGATGCTTCCTTATGGTGCTTTATATCCAAGTAGTACAAGTATGCGTCGTTTTAGTGCAAGAGACAGTGGAATTCATTTAATGAAGTTAGTTGAAAAAGAAATTACTCCAAGTATGATAATGACTAAAGAAGCAATGGGAAATGCTGTTACTTTACTTAGTGCAATTGGAGGATCTTTAAATGCTTTGATTCATTTACCAGCATTAGCCCACGAACTAGGTTTTACACTTGAATGGGATGATATTGCTAAAGTAACTAGTGCAACACCAGTAATCTGTAATATTGTTCCTAATGGTGATTTAACTTGTGTTGATTTGTATAAAGCGGGTGGAATTCCGGCGGTATTGAAGCAAATTGAATCACGATTAAATCAAGATGTATTGACAGTAACAACAAAAACATTAAGAGAAGAATTGAATAAATCTATTCAAATTGATGAAACAATAATTAGAAAAATGGAAGATGAAAAATCAATTGTAAATGGTATTCAGGTTTTATATGGTAATTTAGCACCTCAGGGTGCACTTGTTAAAACAAGTGCAGTTCCACAAGAACTTCATATTTTTACCGGCTCTGCAAAAGTATTTAATTCTGAAGATGAATGTTATGAGGCATTCAATAAAAAGTTGATTCATCAAGGGGATGCTGTAGTTGTTCGTTATGAAGGTCCAAAAGGTGGACCAGGAATGAAGGAGTTGCATCGTATTACAGAAATTATGAAATCAATTCCTAATAGCGGAATTATTACAGATGGCCGTTTCTCTGGCGCATCTGGAGGATTAAGCATAGGTTATTTATGTCCCGAAGCTGCGGAATGTGGTCCTATTGCACTTGTTCAAGATGGTGACATTATTCATGTGGATTTGAGTAAAAACTTAATTGAACTTCAAATATCTGAAGATGAGTTTATCAAACGCAAAAAAGAATTTGTTTTACTTCATAGAGATGATGATAAAGGATTATTAGGACGGTATGCAAAACTTGTGAGTTCAGCAAAATTAGGAGCAGTCTTGAAACAATGATAAAGACAATAGTTTCTGATTTAGATGGAACATTTTTAACAGATGATAAACAAATTACAAGTAAGAATGAAGCATTGTTAGAAGCATGCAATGAATTAGGTCTTTATTTTATTCCAGCATCAGGGAGATTATTTTCAAGTATTAGTGAGCACATTCTAAAACAAGAATGTGTTCACTATGCAATTTGTGGTAATGGTTCAACGATTTATGATGTGAAGAAAAACGAGGAAATTTATTTTTGTGGAATTGATAAATCTTTAGTACTAAAACTTTATCAAGAATGCCAATATATTGATGCAACCTTTGATATATTTTCAGATAATCATATTTATAGTGAAGCAAATATGATGAATCGTTTAAATGATTTTGGTTTGGATGAATATACATATGAGTATGTAAAAAAAAGTCGTACCTCTATCCATGAAGATTTTAAAATTTTTATTTTGAAACTTAAAAAGATTGATCGATTAAATATGTTTTATAAATCTGAAAAAGATCGCTTAATTTTATTAGAAATTATAAAAAAACATCCTGAGTTATCTGTAAGTACATCTCTAAAAACAAACTTAGAAATTATGAATGTTTTTGCTTCAAAAGGAAATGCTTTACAATGGTTATGCCAAAATAGAGATATTGATGACAAATCTACAATTGCATTTGGTGATGCGAATAATGATATTTCATTATTTCAAGTAGCTAGATATAAAGTGGCTATGTCGAATGCTTGTGTTGAATTAAAAATCATTGCTGACTATGTAACATGTACAAATAATGAGTCAGGGGTAGCTCACTTCTTCGAAGAAAATAAACAGGAGTATGAAATTAAAAAACGCACATAAGATGATTTGTGCGTTTTTGTATATTAGCGAATAAGTGTTGGTAAATAAAGTAGGGTACCAATGATACCTGTACCAAAAATAATGGTGATGGCATTGAATTTGTATTTTCTTAATAAGAAGAAAGCTCCAATAAATAAGATGAATTCAATTGGTCTAAAATTATTTAACTGTATGCCTTGTAAGTTTGTGTTGAACAAACCTAATACTAGTATTGATAAGCCGGCAGAAGCAATCATTGCGACAACAGCAGGACGAAGGGCGGATAATACAAGTTGTACACCACTGAAATTACGATATTTATAATAGAAGTGAGCAAGTAGTAGGCAAATGATAAATGCGGGAATGATACATGCAAGAGTACATATAATAGCACCTATAGGACCAGCTAATTGCGTTCCAACAAAAGTAGCAGAATTAATTGAAATAGGCCCAGGTGTCATTTCGGCAATAGTGATTAAATCAGTGAATTCAGCCATGGTCATAAGCTTATGAACAATGACAATTTGATTTTGGATAAGCGGTATTGCTGCATATCCTCCTCCAACAGAGAACAAACCAACTTGGATAAAACTAAAGAATAATTTAAGCAGCATTGTCATTGATTGCACCTTCTTTCCCTTTATTAAGATACAGCGTGATGACTAAATCTAATAAACCAATAATTAAACAAGTTAGAATAATTACCATTGCACTGATGTTCAATACAACGGCACAAAAGAATGCGGTTATCATTAACCCAATATAAAGCACACGTTTTGTTGCGACTACATTCTTGGCAAGATTGTAAACAACATCAAAGATAACAGCAGCAACACCAGCACGCATGACTTGTAGTGCAGTTGCGATGTAAATATTGGATCTGAATTGTTCATAAAAGACAGCAATAATTGAGATGATAATCATTGGTGGGATAATTGTACCTAGCACTGCAACAAGTGAACCAACGATTCCTCCCATACGATATCCAAGAATTACGGATGCATTGACGGGAATTGGTCCTGGTGATGATTGGGCAATTGCAGTTACATCAAGCATTTCATCTTCTTCTAACCAATTTAGCTTTTCGCAAAATTCTTTTTTCATTAATGACACAATGACAAATCCACCACCAAATGTGCATGCACTCAACATAAATGTTGATTTGAAGAGTTGCCAAAGCATTTTTTTATTGTGTTCTTTTTTCATTTATATTCCCCCTTTAAAATCAAACAATAAAAGCATATCATGGGGTAATTATAATAACAAATTATGATATGTTATAATATATAAGGAAAAATTATAAGAGGTGCATAATGTTAGATCAAAAGATAGAGACGTTTCTTAGTGTTGTTAAATATGGTAGTTATACAGCTGCCGCCAAAGCGTTACATATGACACAACCTGCAGTAACCCAACATATTCATAAATTAGAAGAATTTTATGGGTGTCAGTTGATTGATAGTAAGAGGCGCGCAATTAGACTTACGGAAGAAGGAAAACTTCTTTATCAATATTTGAGTCTTCAACAAGCTAATAGCCAAGAATTTTCATTATTATTGAGAAATACAATTAAACCTTTATGTGTAGGAGCAACATTATCAATTGCTGATTATTATTTACCACAATTATTGGTAAAGGAAGTATTGAATAAAGAAGAACGTTTACGTGTATTAGTTAGTAATACAAGCGAACTAATTAAGAAATTGCATAATGATGAAATTGATTGTGCATTTGTCGAAGGTTTGTTTGATACCTCTTTTGTAGAGACTAAAACATTTTTAGATGCTCAATTTATTCCAGTGGTTGCGAAAAATCATCCATTAGCGAATAAGAAAGTAACACTTAAGGAAATTCATGAGTATCCATTAATTCTAAGGGAACCTTATTCAGGAACGCGCCAAATCTTAGAAGGTTGGCTAAAAGAAAGAAATGATAGTATTTTGTCATTTTCTCAAACAATTGAGTTAGGAAGTTTTATACTTATCAAAGAATGTATCGCACAGTCTCAAGCAATCACATTTGTTTATAAGGGAGTAGTAGAAAAAGAGTTAGAACGTGGTGAATTAGCAACGTTTAGCTTAGAACATTTAGATATTATTCATTCTTTGTTATTTATTTACCGAAAGGGTGATCCGCGTTGTAAACAGTTTGAATCGTTTTTTTATTCACTGATTGAGTAATGATACCTAAAGATTTCTTTAAAAAGAACCTTTATTAAGAAAAACGGGCAAAGTACTTAATACTTTATGTTATCATGTAGGAGGTTAAATATATTTACTTAGATTTGAGGTTGTTATGATTACGAAAAAAACGATAAAAAAGAAAAAAGTTGCAATTATAGTAATTATGTTTGCAATATTATGTGGGATTTCCGCAAGTATTCTGTTAGCTATGAATTATGTACCAGAATATTTGTTGGAAGTAAAAGATCACAAAGAAGAAAATGTTAAACTTGATGCTTTTAAAAAAGTATCGAATCATTTATCTATAATGGTCTACTATCCTAAAATAGATAATGAGCTGGGAAATACAATCAAAGAAGTGTCAGAAAAATTATATAATCAAGTGCTAGAAGATGAAGCAGATAGTGAAGCTAAGAAAATCTTAGTTCGTGTCGACTATACATTACTTCCGATTACTGAAGAGTTAATAAATTATCGCTTTGAGATTACAAAACTAGTAGATGGTATAGAATCTACTGAGACTGAATCGCTTTGGATTAATAAGAATGATGGAAATCTTATCGATACTTCATTAATTTATGATGATATCGCACTACGGCTTATGACCCAAAGTTTGAGAACTCAATGTAAACAAGATGTAGATTTGCAAGATGTTGCTTATACTAAAGAATTTCTAGAAAAAACAGATAAAAATGGGCAATTGTTTACTAATTTTACATTAGATGGTAATACACTTGTTTATAAAATTGAAAATCTTGCCCCAAAAGTAATTGAATTTCGCTTAGACTTAACGACAATTGCATCGCATATCAATATTTATTTTGGTGTTGATCAAAGTATTCCAGACCCTGTTGTGTATATTCCAAATCGATATGTAGATCCTAATCGTCCAATGGTAGCATTAACCTTTGACGACGGGCCTCATATTACAAATACACCACAAATTTTGGAAGTATTAAGGCGTTATGATAGTGCAGCAACATTCTTTGTGGTGGGCAATCGCATTACAACAAAGGGAAGTGCAGTTATTCTTGATGAAATTGAATCTGGTAGCCAGGTTGCAAGCCATTCTTATAGTCATCCAAATATGGCGAAAATGAAAAATCTTGATGAACAATTCTATTTAACTTCTCAAAAAGTATACGAAGATGTAAGTCAATGGTGTTATCAAGTTACTGCCTTTAGACCACCTTATGGTGCAATAAGTAAGCGGATGCGTGAGACATCACCATATCCATTTATCATGTGGAGTATTGATACACTGGATTGGAAAACAAGAGATGTTCAAAGTACAATAAATGAAACAATGAACAATGCTAAAGATGGTGATATTATACTATTACATGATATTCATGCTGAATCAAAAGATGCAGCTATTCAAATAATACCAATGCTAATTGAAAAGGGATTCCAAGTAGTCACAGTGAATGAAATGATGAGTGCTAAAGGAATTCAGATGGAAAATGGTAAATCATATTCAAGGGCAAGATAAAAAGACCGTAAGGTCTTTTTATCTTATAATTTAATTTGTGAAAAGATATTTCCTAGGGAATCATGAATACATAAATCAGCCTGATTATCAAAAGGGGTAGTTGTTTTATTGAGAAGAACTAGACTATTTCCCTTGAAATAACGAATAAATCCAGCGGCAGGATAAACCGATAATGATGTTCCACAAACAAGTAGTAAATCAGCAGAAGTAATAAGATTTAATGCATCATCAATGACAGCTTCATCAAGCGCCTCTTCATATAAAGTAACATCAGGTTTGATTATTCCACCACAGTTGCAAAGGGGAATGGATTCAGTATTAATAATATCTTTAATTGAATGGGTTTTATGACATATCATACAAGTATTTCGATATACAGAACCATGAAGTTCACATACGTGTTTTGAACCCGCTAATTGATGTAAACCATCAATATTTTGGGTGATTACACCAAGGCATTTACCTTTTGCTTCTAAATCAGCGATAAATTTATGTGCAGTGTTTGGCTTTGCGTCAAGATACAACATATTTTTGCGGTAAAATCTGTAGAAATCATCAGGGTTGTTTATAAAGAAGGTATGGCTTAAAATAGTTTCAGGTGGAATTTTACTAGCTTGTTGATAGAGACCATCAGCACTTCGAAAATCAGGGATATTACTCTCTGTAGAAATTCCAGCACCTGTAAAAAATACAATTTTATGACTAGAGTCGATTAAAGTTTGAAGTTGATTAATTTCATTCATTGTGAGTTCCTCTAGCTTTATTATAGTATGGGAGGACATAAAATGAAAGTTAGCGAAAAAATTGAAGACTGGTACCGTGCGAATTATCGTGATTTACCTTTTAGAAAAACAAGTGATCCTTATGCGATTTGGGTGAGTGAAATCATGGCTCAACAGACACGTATTGATACGATGTTACCGTATTATGAAACATGGATGAATAAGTGGCCTACAATTGAAAAACTTGCTCAAGCTGATTTGCAAGAAGTGTTAAAGGTTTGGCAAGGCTTGGGATATTATAATCGTGCGCGTAAGTTACATCAAGGCGCTATTACAGTGATGGAGAATTATGGTGGTATTATACCTAATGATCCCGATGAAATACAAAGAATAGAAGGTATTGGTGACTATACAGCAGGCGCTATTTTGAGCATAGCTTTTGGGGAAGAAGTACCAGCAGTTGATGGTAATGTTTTTCGCGTTATAACACGATATTTCGCATTAGCTGATGATATTACTAAGATTAGTACACGAAGGAAAGTTACGGAAATATGTAAGACATGGATGAAAGATTCAAATCCATCACATTTCACACAAGGACTTATGGAAATTGGTGCAATGGTATGTACGCCAAAGAAACCGATGTGTAGTTTATGTCCGCTTCAAGATGAATGTATGGCACATGAATTAGGCGTAGAAGAAAACTATCCAGTTAAAAGCAAAATGAAGGCTCCTAGAGAGCTAGAAGTATACACATATGTATTTGTATGTAAAGATGAGATTTGCTTAAGTAGTGATGATAGTGACGGTCTGATGAGAGATTATTACCGATTACCACAATTTGATTCACGCTATAACATTCAAGGCGAAGAATTAAAAAAGAGAAAGCATGTCTTTTCCCATCTTATATGGCATATGAACTGTTTTCTCGTATTTATGAATAAGAAGATTGAATTAGATAAATGTGCTTGGGTTAAAATGAAAGATGTTCATAATTATCCAATGGTAACAGCACATAAAAAGTTATTAAAGGATCTTAGTAAACTTCCTGAACTTCATCAATTAAATGTTTAATGTCTTCTATAAGTGAGGAAGGTGAAATAACTTTCACTTTCTTGCCAAATTGCAATAACCATCCAATAAAGTTGGTTGAAACAGTGCTTGATAAATTAATAGTAAAGGTTGAAGGACTTACTTTCTTTATAAATACATCTTGTCCAAAGGTATCAAAAACAATGTTAGTTAAGGACAAATCAAATTCTAGTGTAATATTTTCTATTTGTCCAAGTGTCATATTAAAATTAGTTGTTTTATATTTAGAAAGATTGAAATTCTTCTTTTCATTAAAATCATCTTGTAAAATAACTTGATCCATTTTATCAACACGATAGTGTGAAAAATTATTATATTTGGTTGAATAACCAATACAATAGTAACGTTGGTTTTCATAAAGAAGTGCATAGGGAATCAAATGATAAGGTGTCGAATCTTTTCGATACTTTTTTTGCTTGTCTATTGTGATATCAAAATACATAAATTGTATTGATGAATTTTTATTGATAGCATTTTGAATGGTATCTAACGAGTAGAAAATATTTTCATTTTTAAATTTATTAGGATTTTGAAAAAGTTGATGTTTGATGCTTTCTTGATCATAATGATTGAGACAGTTTAATAATTTTTTTTGAAGTTCACTTGTTTTCTTCTTTGTAAGAAAATCACTTGAAGCAATTGCATCAACAAGTAATTTGATCTCAATAATATCAAAGTCAGTAGAGGCTAAATAATATCCTTGGGGGCGATTATAAATAATATCAAGTCCCCATGTTTTTAATGTATCTATATCTTCATAAAGTGATTTTCTTTCAGCAACAATTCCTTTTGAATAAAGATAATCTTGTATATCAGGCATTGTGACAGAATTTGTTTCATTTGTATCTTGTTTGAATAAATCAATTAAATATAATAATCTAAGTTTTGTTGTATTCATCATATCACCCCTATAATCATATCATACTGTACTAAAAAAGGGACAGTTATATTTTCCTTGTGTGGTAAAGTATAAACACTTGAAGGAGGAACACTTATGAAATTAAAAAATGCTTATATCTTTATCCTTGCTTGTACGGTATTAGCATGTGATTATGCCATTGCTGGATATCCCACGCCATCTCTATTTTTATCTTGCACTGCCGCTATTCTTTCTCTAGGTGTTCTCAACCCTTCAAGAAAAATAATGGGTAAGTTTATTATCCAAAACATTTGCATCGCGATAATAGAGATTATTATACTCTTCTGCATTGGTCATGCTAGCACATGGTCTTATACCTTCTTAGCAATGAGTATTGTAATCTCTTGCGGATGCTGGAAAGTAGTTTATTTACGAAGTAAAAAATATATTAAAAATTTTATTTTAAATTCAATTCAAGTTATGTGTACCTTACTGATTATTGCGATGATTATGATTCTTTTATTACCACTATTGAGTATAAATATGCGTTTAGAAATATTGCAATTCTTAATTCTTATGTTTTCTCCGCTTTTAGTAACAATATCCTTTACTTATCTTCAAAAAAGTTTAAAATATAACATAAACCTTGAATCTAAAAAGGTGCGTTTACAATAAATTGAAGTTGAGAGGTAAGGCATGATTAACTTTTTGGTTAAGCGATTTGTAAAAAATTATAATGATATTGAAAATGAAAAAGTACGATCTAGTTATGGTACGTTAAGTAGTCTTGTTGGCATTGTGTGTAATGTTTTGTTATTTGCCGTAAAGTTAACTTTAGGCTTTCTAACAAATTCAATTGCGATAACATCAGATGCATTTAATAACTTGTCAGATTCTGCAAGTTGCATTGTTACTTTATTTGGATATAAGTTAGCTGCAAAGCCTGCTGATCGTGATCATCCATTTGGCCATGGAAGAATTGAATATATTGTCAGTTTCATTATTTCTGTGATTATTTTATTGGTTGGGTTTGAATTATTTAAAACATCAGTTGATAAATTGTTGAATCCAGAGCCAATAATTTATAGTACAGTAGTATTAATTTCATTGATTTTATCTATCTTTGTAAAATTATGGATGAGTTTATTTAATAGAACATTAGGTAAGAAAATAAATAATTCGGCAATGATTGCGACAAGTAAGGACAGTTTGAATGATGTCATTGCAACTTCGGCAACAATGATTGCCTTGGTTGGTTCATTGTTCACTACTTTACCACTGGATGGAGCAATGGGTATTCTTGTATCAATCTTTGTATTCATTTCTGGTATTGGAATTATTCGTTCAACAATTGATGAATTAATTGGACAACCTGTTGAAAAAGAACTGGTTGATAAAATAAAAGCGATTATATTAGCAAATCCAAAAATTTTAGGAATTCATGATTTAATTATTCATAATTATGGTCCAGGAAATATGATTGGTAGTGTGCATGTTGAAGTAGATTGTACGCAAGATTTCTTGGTTATCCATGATTTAGTTGATGAAATCGAAAGACGAATAGAAAAAGAATTACATATTATTATGACAATCCATATGGATCCTATTCAAATAGATGATGCTGTTGTCAATTCACATAAAGAATTGATGAAAGAGATAATTGCTTCAATTGATCCCAAACTATCCATGCATGACTTTAGGGTTGTGATTGGACCAACTCATACAAATTTAATTTTTGATTTACAAGTTCCATTTGAATTTTATTTGACAGCCGATGAGATTAAAAATCGCATTGATACGGAGTTAACAAAGAGAGAAGATAATATTTATACTGTAATCACGTTTGAGCATGGTTACTATTAAAAAAAGAGTTCATAATTGAACTCTTATTTATTTGCGTGAATCATCAAATCACAAATTTTATTTGCGTATGCGATTGGATCTTCAATTGGTAATCCCTCAATAAGTAATGCTTGATTATACAATACATCTGCATAGTCTTTAACTTGATCAGGATTTTTTTCATATGCCTTTTGAAGTGTTTTAAAGATTTCGTGATCAGGATTAATTTCTAGAATTTTATTTGCCTTAATACCTTGGCTGTTTGGTGCTTGTGATAAAACTTTTTCCATTTCAAGTGAAATTCCTTCATCAGAAACTAAACATACTGGATGTGATTTTAAACGAGAAGAGATTCGAACTTCTTTAACTTTATCTGTTAATGCATCTTTCATACTTGATAATAATGATTGATTTTCTTTAGCCTTTTCTTCTTTCTCTTTCTTTTCTTCTTCACTATCTAGTCCTAAATCTCCTTGATTGACAGATTTGAATTTTTTATCTTTGTAAGTATTTAAAATATTGATTGCGAATTCATCAACATCATCAATGAAATATAAAACTTCTAGATTTTTTTCTTGAAGTCTTTCCATTTGTGGAAGCTTCTTAATAGCGTCAATTGTTTCACCGCAAGCATAGTAGATTAAGTCTTGACCTTCTTGCATACGTTCTACATATTCTTCTAATGTTACGTATTTATCTTCTTTACTTGATTTAAATAGAATCAAGTTTTGAAGTGTATCTTTATGCATACCATAATCTTGGTAAATACCATATTTTAGTGTTAAACCAAAGTTAGTGAAGAATTTTTCATATTCTTCTCTTTCGCCTTTAAGCATTTCTTCAAGATTATTTTTAATTTTCTTTTCAATACTTTGGGCTAATACTTTCATTTGACGATCTTGTTGAAGTATTTCACGAGAGATGTTTAGATTTAAATCATCACTATCAATTAAACCTTTAACAAATCGGAAGTAATCAGGAAGAAGGTCTTTTGCCTTATCCATGATAAATACGCCTTTACAATAAAGTTGTAACCCTGGTTCATAATCAGCATTGTAGAAATTGTATGGTGTTTTACCAGGAATAAATAATAATGCATTATATGAAATATTACCTTCTACATTGTAATGGATAACTTTTTGTGGATCTTCCCAATCCATAAATTTACTCTTATAGAATTCATTATATTCTTCTGGTTTAATTTTCTTTCTGTTCTTCTTCCATAACGGAACCATTGAGTTAAGTGTTTTATTTTCTACTACTGTTTCAAATTCTTCAGGGTTATCACTCTTTGGTTTTTGTGTTTCTACCATCATTTCAATTGGATAACGTACATAATCTGAGTACTTTGTAACTAGTTGTTGGATTTGATAACTTTCAAGGAAGTCACTGTAATTGTCTTCAGCAGTGTCATCTTTAAGTTCAAGGGTGATTGTAGTTCCTACTTGATCTCTATCAATTGTATTGATTGTGTAGCCATCTTCACCTTCACTTACCCATGAATAAGCAATATCACCATGGATTGATTTAGTTTCAACAGTAATTTTCTTCGCAACCATGAATGCAGAATAGAATCCAACTCCGAATTGACCGATGATGTCAATATTTTTAGTCGCATCGTCAAGTTCCTTTTTGAACTCCAATGATCCACTTTTTGCGATAGTACCTAGATTTGATTCTAGTTCTTTCTCGGTCATACCGATACCAGTATCCGAGATAGTCAATGTTCGATTGGCTTTATCAGCACTAATATCAATTTTTAGGTTCTTTTTATCAATTCGCTTACCATCATCAGTAAGTGATAGGTAATAACGTTTATCCAAAGCATCTGATGCATTTGAGATTAACTCCCTTAAGAATATCTCGCGATTTGTATAAATAGAGTTAATCATTAAGTCAAGAAGTCTTTTGGATTCAGCTTTAAATTGTTTCTTTGCCATAGTATATTTCCTCCTTAGCACTCAATACTTGTGACTGCTAAAATAATATAACACCTATTTAAATAAATTTCAAGAGATTTATAAAAATCCCTTTTTTTTGTCATTTTAGACCGCATATAATCTACAAAAAAGAGAAATTAAAGAAATTAAAATTTATATAGTTTATACTGTACAACCAAGGGGGATGTAATGATTTCATTTGGAACAAGAGTGCAATATTTGCGTAAAAATAAGAATTTTACACAAAAAGAATTGGCAGAAATTTGCGGTGTTAGCGCCAAAGCAATATCACGATATGAAAATGATACAGCAGAACCGGATTTTGAAATGATGAAGAAAATAGCAAGTACATTTGATACTGATATTAACACTTTAATAGGATATGAGAATAAGAATAAAAAGATTCATAAAAATGACCTATTAATATCTAAACGTGAAATGGAGATGATCCTTGCGTATCGAAAATGCTCAAAAGAAAAGCAAAAATCAATCCGTCTATTTATTGAAATAATAAGTGAGGGAGAAAAGAATTATCCAAAATCAAATACAAAGGTATCATTGATTCATGAAAAGGAGTAGCACTCCTTTTTCTATGCTATAATTTTGGTGGTGATAATATGAAAGCAATTAGTGCATGTTTATGTGGTGTATGTTGTAGTTATAATGGAAAAAGTCATGAAAAACATAAATTTAAAGAAATGGTAGAAAATAATGAAGCAATTATGATCTGTCCAGAAGTTTTAGGTGGTCTAAATGTTCCAAGAACACCGGCAGAAAGAATAAATAATCGAATACTGACAGAACTAGGGGAAGATGTGACAGATGCATATCTTAAAGGTGCACAAAAAGCGGTAGAGCTATGCAAGAAATATCAGGTAACGGAAGTCATTTTGAAAGCTAAAAGTCCCTCATGTGGTGTAAATAAGATTTATGATGGTACATTTAGCCATACAGTTATAGAAGGCTATGGTGTTACGGCAGAACTATTATTGAAAGAAGGATTTACAGTGATTAGTGATGAAGACTATCTACAAGAGGACATAGTATGAATGAAGTTGAAAAATACATTGATGAGTTTCCAAAAGAAGTTCAGGAAAAATTAAATGAATTAAGAAAAAATATACTGGAATTGGCGCCAAATGCTCAGGAAAGAATCTGCATGAGAATGCCAACATATGACTTAAATGGTAAATGGCTTGTGCATTTTGCAGCTTTTAAAAAACACATAGGATTTTATCCTCAACCAGAGGGTATTGTTGCATTTCAAGATAAGTTAAAAGGCTATAAAACTACTAAGGGAACAATTCAATTTCCTATAGATGAATCTTTACCGATAGAACTAATTAGAGAAATAATTAAGTATCGTGTAAAAGAACAGACAAAATAAAACACCAAAGTACTGGTGTTTACTGTTTCTTATAAATTGTAATATAGAAATCAATTGTACAATCAAGCTGATGAAGACAATTGATTTTTTCTTTATCTTGTAGCGAAGTCTTGAAATAGTAGGGTGTCATCATGAATAGATTTAGAATATCTTCATTAGAATCACAGTGAATAAGTGAAGTAACGCGATGTGTAAAAATGTGCTTTAAATCTAAATCGATTTGTGGTTTTTCATTTAGATAAACAGTATCATAAATTGTCTTCTTCAATTCAAGCAGATGATTTTCAGCAGGAAATACACCGACAAAATATCCACCAGTAGTTAAAATTCTATTGATTTCATTGGTGGCTATAGGTGCAAATAAGGTAGTTACACAATCTACAGATTCTGTGGCAATTGGACAATCAAAAATAGAGGCGACACAATACTGTGAGCTCTTATCCTGTTTGCTTGCATATTGAATAGCATCTTTTGATAAATCGATTCCAATTTTGTTAGGACAATTAAAATCACGTGTATAATATCCTTCACCACAGGCGAGATCAACTAATGTATTAGGATTAATTTTATCAATTTCTTCGATTAGTTTTTTCTTTAAGGGAAGATAATAATTTTTTGATAAAAATGATGTACGAGCATGAATCATTTCTTTATTGTCACCATGAGATTTACTTTTATTTGTTAAATACAAATTAATATAACCACTCTTGGCTAAATCAAAATGATGGTTGTTTACACAACAAAAAGAATTTTCATTTTTGATTAAACTATTTTTACACAAAGGACAAATTAAATTCATAGAATACCTCTGAATATTATTGTAGCATGGTTCATATTAGAAAGCGTGTTTTTAAACAAAAAAAGTTACTATGATATAATTCTTCTTGAAAGGGTGATAGTATGGGGGTTCGAAAAAAAATATTTGGTGAGGGATATTGTTTTGAAAAAATATTCGCTTTCTTTATGGTTGGCTGTGTTGCAGGTGTAGTTTATGAGACGATTCTAGCGTTCGCAAGACATGGATTATTACAACCACATGTAGGATTAATTTATGGTCCTTTTAATCCAGTATATGGTATTGGATTTTCTTTATTTTATATTTTATTAGGTAAAAATGATTCACAACGAAATTGGTTTCTTACATATATTTATTGTTGTTTGATTGGTGGAGCAACAGAGTATTCAATTAGTTATTTGGAAGAAGTTTTATTACATACACAAGCGTGGGATTATTCTCATTTATTTTTAAATATACAAGGCCGTACAACGGTTCCTTTTATGATGTTTTGGGGATTGGGTGGAATTATACTTTTGAAACTTGTTTATCCATATCTATCCAAATGGATTGAGAAAATACCTTATCAATTTGGTAAAAAAGTGACGACATTTCTACTCGTTTTCATTTTATTTGATAGTGTAATAACATTTTCAGCGGAATTTAGACAAAGTCAAAGGGATAGAGGAATACCAGCGACAAATTTAGTAGCGCAATTACTTGATTACTATTTTCCTAATGATGTATTAGATAAAATATTTCAAAATGTGAAGGCGGTGAATGACTGATGAAAACACTATTTAAAGTATGTAGTTTCATTATGTTAGGCTCTGGTTTAGTGAATATTTTGATTTCTGGAAGTACTTTGATTTTAGAACCTTTGTCTGAATTAAATCGTGCTGTGATAATTATTAGCTTTTTAGTTCCAGGATGCTTAACTTTACTCACAGGACTATTTGGAATAATGAAGAAATCTTATCATGTGTTAATAACTTTTGGAACGCTTGCGATACTTATTCGTTCAATGATCTCTTTCCAAGGTTATAATGGCATAATACCAGTATTTCAGTACAATGATATATTGTTACCTGTAGCCTATACGGTTTTGGTTCTTTTAATAAATCATGATGAAATCGAAACAGATTTAAAAAATGATGAACAAATTAGTAACAAATAATATGGCATTCAATCGATAAAGAAAGTATAATTGTGACGAGGTGAAATTTATGACAAAAATATTAGGTAAAATCACAATGCAAAATGGGGCAGAGCTACCTTTTGAATTGTATCCAGATGAAGCACCAAAAACAGTTGAAAATTTTGTAAAATTGATTGAAGAAGGGTATTACAATGGAAAAACATTCCATCGTGTAATCCCAGGATTTGTTTCTCAAGGTGGCTGTCCTTATGGAACAGGAACAGGAGATTTAGGATATACAATTCCTTGCGAGACTGTGAATAATCCACATAAACATATTCCAGGAGCTTTATCAATGGCTCATCGTGGAAAAGACACAGGATGCTGTCAATTTTTTATTGTTCATGATCCACAACCACATCTAGATGGTGTGCATACAGTATTTGGTTTAGTTACAGGTAATCTTGGGGCAGTAAGAAATATGCAACAAGGGGATGTAATGGAAAAAGTAGAAATCTTCAAAGACTAAGATATGAAGAAGCAATCTCAATTACAAAGGATGTTCATGGTTCTTTTAGGAACATCCTTGTTTTCATTAGCTGTTAACTTCTTTATTATCCCCCATGGTTTGTATAATGGAGGATTTGTAGGAGTAGCCCAATTAATAATTGAATTATTAAATCGCTATACATCAATTAATCTTGCGAGTAATCAAGCTGGAATTATAAATATGTTGATTAATATTCCACTATTTGTGTTTACTTATAAGACATTGAGTAAAAAATTCTTTATGGGTTCATTAATTGGAATGTTGATGATTACAATTACAATGTCAATTATTCCAATACCGCAAGTACCAATACTACAAGATACATTAGCGTCCTGTATTATAGGGGCAATTATAGGTGGATTTGGTATTGGCATAACATTATTAAATGGTGCCAGTGGTGGCGGTTTAGACATCCTTGGTGTTTATGCAGCTCTTCATTGGAAAGGATTCAGTGTAGGCAAATTACAATTAATTATTAATGCTTATAAGAATGATGATTTAGGCGAAGCACAATT
>NZ_JAVXGL010000007.1:0-45399 GCF_036657415.1 Anaerorhabdus sp.
TTTTAAATTTTATTCAAAATAATTTAAATCTTTGTTTAACAATTAGTATCTCAGAACTTGCTTCAAAATGTAATGCTTCTACCGCTACAGTTCTAAGAACAACGAAGAAATTAGGTTTTAGTGGATATAGTGAATTCAAATATTTTTTGAAAAGTGATATCCATGAAAAAAATAAAGAGTCTGTTGATATCGTTGAAATTATTAATAAAGATATTTCTCAAACGATAAAAGTATTTCAACAAAATAAACACATAAATGAAATATACGAAATGATTCATAATGCCAAAAACATTTATGCTTATGGAACAGGACAAGGGCAACGTTTAATGCTCCAAGAATTTGCACGATGTTTCTTGAATGTAAATAAAAATATTATCATGGTACCAACATCAACAGAACTTAAAATTATGAAAAAGTATATGAGTGATAAAGATTTACTCTTCATTGCTTCATGGTCTGGAAAAATAGAAAAATATCAAGAGACACTTGTAAATTTAGATGTCTTAGGTATTCCCATGATTTCAATTACAAATCTTAATAATAATGAACTATCTCGAATAACAAAATATAATCTCTATTTTCAAAGTACAAGTATTGATAAAGATATGAATATCAATGATTCTTCTTATTTAACATTGCATTTAATTTTACATTTACTTTATGACGGTTATACAAATTATTTCACTCTAAAATAAAAGTGTATACATTTCAAATGCATACACTTTTTACTTATAAGCTCATTGCTTTTTCTTTATTTAATAGAAAGGGTCTAAGATATGCTACAGTTGAACACATTGGAAGAACATCTTTATTTAATTGAATATTCAATTCATTCTCAATATACTCTTTTCTTTGCATCATTCTTGCCCACATTTCAGGACAAGCATTTTTAATTTCATCTTGAAGCTTTTGATCAGCCACTAAAATTGTGCTTTCAACACTTGTACCAGCATAGCCTGAAAGTGAAGGGATAATATCCGTTTGAAAAATCATGCCACTCACTATTTGTTCCTCACTCTTTTCATAGATAGGTGATGATAGCCATTCTTCATCCGCACCTAAATGACCTGGGCATAGTGTCCAATTGTATTTACTTTTAGGAAGTACATCTTCTATTAATTGATATAAGTCTTTGCCTACCATACCACAATGAATATTCTCTAACCAAACTGCTATAGCATTATAATATGGTTTTACAAGCACATCTAAATAATCTTTACAATTATCTGGCAAGCTTTGTTCATCATTTACAATATAACCTGCTCTTGAAGATAAACCACCTTTGTATCCTACGGTCATGCTTATCGTTTCACCTTCAGCAATACATTTATCGGTTGGATATATATTTGCGTTAAGGAATCTTGGTCCTGAAGCTGCAATAGTAACTACACTATTTCTTTGACCAAAAGCATTGAGGGTATCTCCAAGCACTAATTCAGATATTCCAAGATCAATTTTATTCATTGTTTTAAGCATACAATCTGATGCAAGCGATGCTCCAAATTCATAATGTTCAATTTCATTTACATTATTTTTACATCGTACTCCGCCATCACCAATGAAGATATTGATTGCATTTGATATTTTCTTTTCATCACCTACAAGATCAATAATTGCCTTAATAATGAAATAAGGCACATCATACAATTGTTCATTATTTTCACTAACACTTGTAAATTTCTTCCATCCTGCAATTCCAACTTTAGAATCTTTCATAATTCCAGCATGACTTAATAATTCTTTAATACTCTTGTTTTTTCCCATTGGTTGATTCGGCAAAGAAAAATGTGGTACATGAATCGCTTCAGCATTTAGTCTAGCTTTGCTGACTTTATTTAAGTTTTCATTTCCCATCAACATAAAGCTTTTACCAGATTGATGAACTACTAATAAAGCTTCTTCAAAACGTGGAAGAAAACCTGTTAGATATTCGAAATTACTTCCATGTTCTAAATCGGCATAGACTACTAAAGTATCTATGTCTTTTTCTTTCATTTTGTGAATAACATTTTGAAATCTTTGTTTCATTGTTTCATCACTTAACATTACTGGTTTATTTGTACAATCCAATTTTGGTTCCTTAATAATTTTATAATTCACTCTATTTAATTTGTTCATTGTGAATTCCTTTCATTCTATTCATCACAGCTTAAATCCATAACTAGATGAAGCAAAACATCTGCTCCCTTTTTAATTTTGTCATAGTCTGTCCACTCTTCTGGACAATGTGATACACCATTTTTACTTGGAACATAAATCATATTCACATCTGTGAAATCTGTCATGATCATTGAGTCATGCCCAGTACCATTATTAATTACTGAGTAACTATATCCCAAGTCCTTACAAATCGTGATCATCTTCTGTACATTATCTGCATTCATAATACTTGGTTTTGTGGGATTTGGATAGTTTATTCTAGTTATTTCTTCTAATTCTGTTTCTATTTCATATTTTGTACTAATTGCATCTAAGATATCTTGTATTAATTTAGTAAAATTTATTTCTTCTGTTATTTCTTTATTGAAAGTTCTTATCTCTATTTTACCTTCTACATATTCTGGAACGAATTGATTTGAATTTGGTTGGATATCCAGTTTACCCACCATACCTGTTACGCTATCTCCAAGTTCCTTAATTTGTTTATCAAACTCATTAATAAATGCAGAAGCTGCGACAAGTGCATCTTTTCTCGCAATCATTGAAACTGTTGAATCCGCTGTTTTACCATGGAAACGAATTGTATAACGACCAATCCCTGCAAGATATTTTATTAATCCTATATCAATGTTTTCTCTTTCTAATACTGGTCCTTGTTCAATATGTAGTTCTAGAAAATTCTTAATTGACCCTGGCTTTTTCTTAGCTTCTTGTAAATCAGGATTTAATCCATATTCCATCATAGCTTCAAGTTTAGTTTGACCAAAACGATTTTTTACAGTCTTTAATTCTAGCTCTGTCATTGTCCCAACCATGGCTCTTGAATTTGTTACACCAGTACTTGGTCCAAATGTTTCACCTTCTTCTGCATTCATTAAAATTAGTTCCAATGGATAATCGTTTTCAAAATTAGTTTCATGTAGTACTCGCATAACTTCTAATGCCGCTACAGAGCCAGCTACACCGTCAAATCCCCCACCATGTACAACAGAGTCATAATGTGAACCTAACATCACTACAGGAGCGTTTTTGTTCTTACCTTCTCTTCTTCCAAAGAGTGTTCCAAAACTATCTTCATATATTTCTAAGTCTATTTTTTTCATCTCTTCAATTAAATAGTCTTTTGCCTGTCTATCTTCTTTTGAGTAAGATGAACGTGTTACTCCTTTTCCAGGTGTTGATGTAAATGTACTTAATTTTTCTATATTTGCTTGAATTCTTTCTGCTCTTGTTTCCATAATTAGCTCCTTCTTATAAATTTAATATTTTTCCTATATTGGCTCTAAGAATATGCTTTAAAGCCATTATAGGAAAAAGCCCATATAGGGCTTTTAAATTCCTCTATTTAATTGAAATAGATAGTTTTTCGTGATGTTCACCATGATGCAATTTTTCTTCTATCTTTATTGAATTGTTTGTAAAGATAATTACTACAACTGGATCAAATCCTTTTTGTTTTATCAAATCAAAATCAACATCAATCAGTTTATCACCTTGTGCAATCTTGTCACCTTGTTGAACAAAAGACTCAAATCCTTCACCTTTTAAACTGACTGTATCAATGCCAACATGAATTAAAACCTCAACCCCTGCATCACTTTTTATTCCAATCGCATGTTTTGTTGGAAATAAAACACTCACTTCTCCACTAAATGGTGAATATATTGTTTTATCAGATGGGATTATTGCAAATCCATCTCCCATCATTTTTTGTGAGAAAACTGTATCATTAACTTTTTCCATAGGGATACAATCACCTGATACTGGCAATATAAATTTCTCTTTTTTCTTAAAAAGATTAAGCATTCGATTTTACAGCACGTTTTAATTCAGCTGCTGCCTTTTCTACCTTAGCACCATAAACAACTTGAATATTCGTTTCATTAATTTTTATGATTCCTAAGGAACCTGTTTTCTTTAATAAATTTTCATCTACAAGTGATGTATCCTTTAAAATCAAACGAAGTCTTGAAATACAGTTATCGATTTCAACAATATTTTCTTTTCCACCTAAAGCCTTCATAATTGATGCACCTAATTCTGTAACTTCTTCCGTATTATCAACTTCATCATTTTCATCTTCTCTACCTGGAGTCTTAATGTTGAATTTTAGAATAGCCCACTTGAATACAAAGAAATAAATTGCAGCATAGGCAATACCAATAGCTACGTTAATAATCCATTTTGTTTCTGGTCCACGTAAAACTCCAAATAAAACTAAGTCAATCAAACCGCCACCTGCATTACCAATACATACACCAAGTAATGTATTGATAAGGAATGATAATCCTGCCATTACTGCATGGAATAACCATAGTAGTGGAGAAATAAAGAAGAAAGCAAATTCAATCGGTTCAGTAATTCCTGTAAAGAAACTTGTTAGTGCTGCCGCAAGTAACATCCCTTTAATTTTTCCTCTATTTTTAGGAAGAGCTGTTTTATACATTGCATAACATGCAGCTGGTAATCCAAATACCATGAATGGGTGAGTTCCTTGTGTTAAGAAACGAGTTGCTTCACGCATCACATCCATGTTTGGATTCGCTTGCATTAATAATTGGTTGAAAATATTAAGTGCTCCTGAAACTTGAACACCATCGATCATTGCAGTTCCACCAATTGGTGTAAAACGTATCAACTGATTTAAAATATGATGTAATCCTGTTGGAATAAGTAATCGTTCCAAAAATCCATAAATAAAAGTACCAAACGCTCCTACCGAAGCTAGTAAATCACCAAATCCATTAATAACCATATTAAATAATGGCCAAATAAAATACATACCAAGTGCTAAAAATGGAATTGTAACTACCATCATAATTGGTACAAAACGTTTTCCACTAAAGAAGCTAAAAGCTGTTGGTAATTGTGTTGTGTGGAATTTGTTGTGAATCATTGCAGTCCATAAACCAACAATAATTCCACCAAAGATACTCATGCGATATGTAAAGATTCCCATAACAACATCGTAGGCTGCATTTTGTTGTGTAGCCTCTAACACATTCATCCCTTGTGATACTAAATATTCAATACTTGTTGTCTCAGCAGTAATACCATTCATTTGAAGTAAAAAACGAATCGTAGCGTGAAACAATACAAAGCCGATAATAGATGCAAATGTTGCAACCTCTTTATCTTCTTTTGACATCCCCTGCGCTACAGACATACAGAATAATATTGGTAATAATCCAAATAAACTTCCTGCTAGCGTATTAATTAAACTTACAAAATTATTAACGATTTCAACATTGGCAAGTATATTTCCAAATACATTTGGATTTTGTAATGTTGATGCTAACCCTAGTAATAAACCTGCAGCAACAATGATAGATAATGGACCCATCAAAGACTTACCCAGTTTTTGTATAAACGTTTTCATCTTTTCTCTCCTTATATTTAATTTTCAAATGTGCACATTGTGATTTAATCACGACTCTATTTTAGCATTCCACTTTTTTATGTAAACGCTTTACAAATGTTTAGAAACTATATTATCCTCTTTAAACTTTTTACATTTTATGAAATTTATGACATTTCATCGAATATAAAAAGCAGGTATGAAATAATACCTACTTTCATTCTAGTGATATAATTCGTGTACTGATTTTTTTCGCAAATTCACGATCATGTGTCACAACCAAAATACCTAAATTATCTTTCGCAAGTAGCTTAATTAATTCAATAACATCTGTACAGCTCTTTGCATCAAGTGCCGATGTTGGTTCATCAAAACAAATATATGCCGGTGTTAATGCACATGCCCTGGCTATTGCTACACGTTGCTTTTGTCCACCAGATAATTGATAGGGGTAACAGTCCTTCTTATCCCATATATTCAAGTTTTGTAAAAGTGTTGTTACTCTTGCATTTGCATCTTCTTTGTTTTCTTTTTTTAAATATAAAGAATCTACACAATTTTCAAATACTGTACGATGAGGGAACAGATTATAATTTTGAAATACATAACCAATCTTATGATTTCTATTTTCAACTAATCCATCAATCTCAATTACGCCTTCATCCATTTCTTCTAATCCACATATACAGCGAAGTAGTGTTGATTTCCCAATTCCGCTTGGTCCCATGATTGATACAATTTCATGTTTTTCTACTTCGAGTGTTACATTATCTAAAACACTCAGTCCACCAAATGCCTTAGAACAATTCAATATTTTCAACATTTTCTTACCTATAAAAACTTAATCTACTTTCTATTTTCTTTATTATCAATGAACACGTTGATGTCATGATTAGATATATCACACCTACATAGACAAAAGGTAGTGCTGTTGCATATACATTAACTGCATTTCTTCCTACTTTCAAAAGTTCTGTTACTCCTAATACCGTTACTAAAGATGTATCCTTAATCAACGTTAGTGCTTCATTACCTAAACTAGGTAATGTTATTTTGAAAGCTTGGGGTAGAATAATATATCGAAAGCATTGTGTTTTTGAATAACCTAAAACCTTTGCAGCCTCTTCTTGACCCTTATCTACTGATTCTATACCACCTCTGTTAATTTCCATGAAATACGCAACATAATTTAGAATAAAGGCAATAAAAACACTACTCATTCGATCTATTGCAATATTCAATAGTGGTAATCCAAAATAGATAAACATAAGTTGTAATAGTAAAGGTGTCCCTCTTTCAATCATGATGTAGAATCGAAACAACTGATTTAATCCTTTTATTTGTAACGTATACAAATAAGAAAATAGTAGTGATAATGGATACGAAACTAGAAGTGTTCCAAAAAATATGAATAAAGACATACTTGCACCTTCTAACAAAGATGGAAGTAGTTTAATCAACATACTCATTGTGCAAACCATTTCATCCTAATTTGTTCAACTGTTCCATCGTCAATACATTCTTGTAGTGCACGATTCACTTTCTCTACAAGTTCTGTATCTGCTTTTCTAAATCCAATTCCATATTCTTCTTCACCAAAATTATCACTCAGAACTTTGTATTTTTCTTCACCACGTTGTTTCATTACATAACGTGCTAATACTTCATCACAAACAATCGCATCACTTCTACCTGCTTCTAAATCAAGAAAGCAATCTATATTTGTATCAAACTCAATCAAATTATTCAATTGAGTGACAATGCTATCTTGTTGAACAGCATCTAGAGCACTCGATTCTTTTTGAACAGCCACTTTTTTATTTGCTAAATCTTCTTTTGAATTAATCGAACTTTCATTCAATGTAATAATTATTTGTTTATTTTGTAGATATGGATTTGAAAATTCTACCATTTCTTTTCTTGCTTCTGTAATAGAGTATCCATTCCAAATACAGTCAATATTATTTCCATTCAATTCTGTTTCTTTCATTGCCCAATCAATTGGTTGAAACTCAACATTCATTCCTAATTTTTCACCAATAGCTTTTGCTAAATCTACATCAAATCCTACTAACTTTCCTGATTCATCGCGAAAACCCATCGGTGCAAATGTGTCATCTAAACCGATAACTATGGTTTCCTCACGTTTCACTTCCTCCTTCTTTGAAGCACACCCCGTAAGAAGTGCTATTACTGCTACAAGACATAAAAACTTTTTCATTCTATTTTCTCCTTCTTCTTTCTTGATATGCATCTTTGAATATTCAGCGAATGTAATAAACAAAAAACTCCCATCCTATATAGGACGAGAGTTATCTTCGCGGTTCCACCTAAATTTAAAATACCATCACTGGCATTTCCTCATTGAGTACAATCATACTCTAGTACAATAACGGGTACACCCGGCTTAGCCTACTTTATTCGGTAAACAGCTCCTAGATGTGTTCACTTTATTGATCATCTTCTTTTCCACCAACCAAGAAGTCTCTATTAATCTCTAACAAAGTTACTATTTCTATTCATAGCTTGTATATCAATTATCGATAGTTTACTGTAAAAAAATTCAACTGTCAATAACTTAAAAGAGAAATTTATTTTAATACTTTATTTTTGATAAATGTTTCTTCAAATTCTTCTACCGGCATGGGTTTGTAGAAATAAAACCCTTGAATATAATCACACCCTATTTGAGTAAGATTATCAACATATTCTTTTGTTTCTATTCCCTCTGCTACAACTTCCATACCTAATTCATGAGCAATTTGAATAATATGTTTCGCTAGAATTTTTTCTTTTGGATTAGTATGGTCTAAAAACAATGAACGATCAATTTTCACTGCATTAAAAGGTGTATTGCATAGTACACTATATGACGAATAGCCACTACCGAAATCATCTAATGAAACACGATATCCATACTTTTTAATTTCATCTACAACTTCTTTAACTCTTTCTGATTGATTAAGAATAATATTTTCAATTAACTCTAATTCTATGCATTCCTTCTTACAGTCATATTTTTTATGTATGTCTTCAAATTCATTTAGAAAGAAAGGATAAACAAATGTACTCTTTGATACATTGACAGAAATACTAATTTCCTTTTTATAAACTTTACTCCAATGTTCGATGACCTTACAAGTCTCTTCAAATATATAACAATCTACCAAATTCATTTGACCACTTTCCTCAAGAACTGGTAAATATTCATTAATTGGTAAAAGACCTAGTTCAGGATCTATCCATCGCATCAGTGCTTCTGCACTTTCAACTTCTTTTGTCTTTAAATTGACTTTAGGTTGTAAATATAAGTGAATATGTTTGTTATGCAAAGCATCATCAAATCTTCTTCGATATTCTTGTGCATTTAGTTTTATATCTTGATAACTGGAACCGTAAAATTCAACATGAGAAATAAGAAAGTCTCTTTCTTTAGATTCTGTTCTACAAATATCTGCATAGTATTGTGCAGTATAAAAATCAACGATATTCTCTTCCAGCCTATATACACCTAACCCACAATAAACAATCTTTTCAAATCGCTTATCCGTTAAATAATATGTTTTATGTAGTATTTCAGAAAACCACATCACCAGTGAATAATCATCACGTTTTTCTGGTAGCTGTAACAATAAATTATAATAGCCATGTTGTAGATACGCGGCATATCCTTTATTTTCAACTGCCTCTAAAAGCGCATTATGAAATTCAAGTATTAGCTCATCCACAAAATCTCTGCCATACAAAATATTTAAGCGCCTTAATTGTTTAATCTTTAAACTAATAAAAGCATATTCCTGTCTTTGTTCAGGTAATAACTCATCATACTTTTCTTTTATCCATTGTTCACACATCATTTCCATATTCTGCCCTCTACAATCTATGGTTAAACTTTATCTAGGATAAACAACCTCAAACTCTTCACAGACAACTATCATCTGCTCTGTGAAAAGTAATCCAACTTCTTTCAAACAATCCGTAAAAAATTCTTGATGAACTTTTCGCCAATATGTTAAGGAACGATCTCCTTCGCCCTCCTTATATGCATGTTCAGCTGTAACTTCATTAAAAGGAACAAGTGTAACTTTATTTGTTTTGATAATACAAATTGCTTCATCTTTTGAATCACTGATAACACTGTATTGATTAATTTCTGGTAAATCTTCTGTATTATCAAGAAGATATAAATCATATGCACTTGCAGTTGCAGTTTTTACTCCATCCAATGTTAATTTCGCAAGTTTATCTGCTGCTACACCATATTGCCAAAAATCAACTCTTCCTAAATCTCTTTCTTGACAATATACTTGCCACATTTCTTTTGCGTTCATTTTATCCTCTTTTTTGCAGATTTTGCATAATCTCTTTTGCTTGTTTTGCATTGCTTTCTGTTAGATAAAGAAAATGTTGTTTTTTCTTATATTTAAAAGAAACACGATACGCATCGCCATCTTTTTCTAATTCTAAATTTCTAATAAATTGACCTTTATATAGCTTACCCATTAAAACAATTCCATCGTCTACAAATCCACTGCGTATATTCAAATAGGCTAAACCAATCATTAATACAACAAAACATTGAATAGTATTAAAAATACTATTTCCTGTGAAATAAAGAAACGCTGAAAATGCAACAAATAAAATAGTAGCTATTTTGTTTGATCCCACATCAGAATGAACTTTAATTTTCATCGAATTAAGAATTAATTTAATAACTATACCTAAAACTACTATATCTAATAAATAAAATAAACCATCTGTCATAATATCACCTACTATTATTTTACCGTTTACTTTGGTATAATTCAAACAATAGATTGAGGTAATTATGATAGAAATTAAATTTTACGAAAACAAAGACCACTATAAAGAAGTAATGTTCGTTAGAGAAGATGTATTTATTCGTGAACAAGGGTTTTCAACTGATGAAGATGAAATTGATAATCATTGTATACATGTCCTTTTCTATGATGATAATAAGCCCTTTGCAACAGGTCGTATATTTATTGAAGATGGAAACACTGTTATTGGACGTGTTTGTGTTTTAGAAGATTATCGTGGTAAAGGATATGGTGTTCAAATCATTCGACAACTTGAAGCTAAAGCAAAAGAAATGGGTGCATCTTCTACTCATTTGGGTGCTCAAGTACAAGCGAAAGAATTTTATGAAAAACTTGGTTATACAGAATATGGGGAAATCTATTATGATGAGTATTGCCCACATATCCATATGAAGCATGTATTATAAAAGCTCGTAAACTTAATTACGAGCTTTTTTTATTGTGTATACCAACGGGTAAATTCATCATTTGTCGCAAGAACAGTATGTGTTTCTGTCAATTGATGATAGACACCTTTTGTGTAATCAATACCTTCTTTATCCTTATCATAAACTAAAGCAATTCTTTTCTTTTCTACAACAGGATTAGGATGAGGAATTGCAGATAACAGTGATTTTGTATATGGGTGAATAGGATTTTGGAATATCTCATCTGTAGTTCCCATTTCAACAATATGTCCTAAATGCATTACACCGATACGATTACTAATATATTTAACCATTGATAAATCATGTGCAATAAACAAATATGTTGTCCCTAATTCTTCTTGAATATCTTTCATTAAGTTAACCACTTGGGCTTGAATCGAAACATCCAAAGCGGAAATTGCTTCATCGGCAATAACTAATTTAGGATTCATCACAAGGGCACGTGCTATTCCTATACGTTGACGTTGTCCACCAGAAAATTGATGAGGGAAACGTGTCGCATGTTCTTTTGATAATCCAACTCTTTCCAATATTTTGTTTATCTTTTCATCTAATTCTTCTTTGTTTTTATATAGATGATTAATTTCTAATCCTTGTGCAATAATATCATAAACTTTTTTACGCGGATTTAGACAAGCCATAGGATCTTGGAATATCATTTGCATATTTGTCCGTAATTCTTTTTCATCTTGAGCAGATAATTTACCACTTATTTTTTTACCATCGAAAATGACTTCACCTGAAGTAGGATTATATAGACGAATAATTGAACGTCCTGTTGTTGATTTACCAGAACCTGATTCTCCAACTAATCCAAATGTTTCACCTTCGTAGATTTTAAAGCTAATTCCATCAACAGCTTTTGTTGTATATTTTCTACTAATTTTAAAATGTTGTCGTAAATCTTTTACTTCGAGTAAAGGAGTTCTTTCATCCATTGATATTTACCTCCTTTTTCATCTTTTCGATTCTTCGTTTTAAATCCTCTGGCATCTCCACCTTTGGTGCTTTGGGATGACATAGCCAACTGCACACACGATGTTGTCCACCAACATCAAAAATAGGAGGTTCTTCTCTAAAATCAATTTTTAGTGCGAAAGGATTACGAGGTGCAAAAGCATCTCCTTCAATTCTTTCTAGAAGGTTGGGTGGAGAACCAGGAATCGCAAATAAACGATGACTATTTGTATCTACATCCGGCATACTGCTTAATAAGCCCCATGTATATGGATGACGTGGATCATAGAAAACTTCATTGATGTTCCCTTTCTCAACAATCTTACCAGCATACATAACAGCTACATAATCCGCTACCTTCGCAACAACACCTAAGTCATGGGTAATGTAAATTACTGAAATATTTTTCTCTGCTTGAATTGCTTTTATTAGTTCCAGAATCTTTGCTTGAATAGTAACATCAAGTGCCGTTGTTGGCTCATCACAAATTAAAATATCTGGATTACATGATAAAGCAATCGCAATAACAACACGTTGACGCATTCCTCCTGATAACTGATGAGGATATTGTTTCATTCTTTTTTCAGCATTTTCAATGCCTACATATTGAAGTAATTGAAGCGTTCTTTCTTTTGCTTCATGCTTAGATATTTTTTCATGCTCAATCATACCTTCCATGATTTGTTTTTCAATTGTCATGGTTGGATCTAAAGAAGTCATTGGGTCTTGGAACACCATCGCAATCTTCTTACCACAAATTTGATAACGAATTTGTTTTGATGTCATCTTTACAAGATCTACCACTTTTTCAGTTCCATCTTTTTCTTTATAGTTAAAGATAATAGAACCATGGTCAATCTTTCCATTATTACTTAAAATACCCATTATCGCTTTCACTGTAACTGATTTCCCTGAACCAGATTCACCTACAATGGCAATTGTTTCCCCTCTAAATAAATCTAAACGCACGCCACGAATTGCATTCACAACTCCTGAGCCTGTTTCAAATGAAATATTTAAATCGCGGATAGAGAGAACACGATCTTTTTTATTTTTCTTTTCAGTCATGTTTATCCCTCCCCTACATCTGTTTCATCTTTGGATCAAATGCATCTCTTAATCCATCAGCAAATAAGTTAAAACACAACATGAGTAATGCTAGTACAACAATTGCACTCATCATCATATGTGGATAAATTGTCATTGACTTATATCCTTCGGAAATTAATGATCCTAAAGATGCCATTGGTGCAGGTACACCTAAACCAATGAAGGATAAGAAAGCTTCAGTAAAGATTGCATTAGGAATTGAAAACATACTCATAATGATAATTTGACCAAAAATATTTGGTAAAATATCTTTAAAAATAATTGCAAAATTCTTTGCACCTAATGTCTTTGATGCAAGTATGAATTCTTGTTCTTTTAATTTTAAAACTTGGGCACGAGCAATTCTACTCATCCCTATCCAACCAGTAATCATTAATGCAAAAATAATTGATGAAATACCAGCTGGCAATACTAACCCTAATAAAGTTACAATGACTAGCGTTGGAATACCATTTAAAATTTCTGCTACACGTTGCATAACCATATCTACCTTACCACCAAAATACCCAGAAATTAATCCGTATACCATACCAATAAAGATATCAATGATTACTGCTGTAAATGCGATAATCAATGAAATTCGGGTACCTTCCCAAACTCTTGTGAACAAGTCACGTCCTTGTGTATCTGTACCAAACCAATAATATATATTTTCAATTCCTTTAGTTATATATTGATTATTACCATGATACATCCCATCAAATAATCCAAAATTTTCTAAAAATGGAACTCTTGGTGTTAATGATGCATGTTCAATAATAATTGATTTATACGTATGATCATTAAAATATGGACCAAATATCGCTAGTAATATGATGATTACAATAACAATTGCACCAAATACTGCACCTTTATTCTTCTTGAAATGGCTCCAAACATCTTTAGCATAAGAAGAGGTTTTATATGCTTTATCAACTAATTTTTGATTTGATTCATGGGCAAACTGAAAATCATCTTCATTGAATTCAACATCAGTAATTTGTGTCATATTATACGCCCTCCTTTGCAATACGAATACGTGGATCAATTACACCGTAAAGCACATCTACAATTAACATCGTAAAAACATACAATGCAGAATATACAAAGGCACAAGCAATTACAACATTGTAATCATTGTTTTGAATTGCCAAAACCATAAGCGAACCTAAACCAGGTATACTAAATATTTTTTCGACTACCATTGAACCTGTTAATAATCCAACAAGCAATGGACCCATAACTGTAATAATTGGAATTAATGTATTACGTAATGCATGTCTAATTATTAATTTCCATTCTTTTATACCTTTTGATTGTGCTAATTGCACATATTCTGAATTTAATACTTCTATCATTTCAGAACGCGTAAATCGAGCTATATTTGCGATTGTAAATAGTGATAATGCAATCGTTGGTAAGACCGTGGATTTTTCTGGCATAGCAGGATTGTATAAAATAGGAAACAATCCCATTTTAAATCCCACAAAATATGCAAGTGCCAAGGCAAATACATACGATGGAACACTCACTCCAACAATTGATATCGCTGAACACAAGGTATCAATCCATGTATTGTGTTTAATAGCTGCAATAATTCCTAAAATCAAACCAATGACAGTTCCCAAAATCATCGCTTGAAGTCCAATACGAATTGTTACACCAAGACGAGCAACAATCATTGTAGTTACTGAAAAGTTTTTATTAATAACGTATGAAACACCAAAATCCCCTTTTAACATATTTGCTGCATAATTGAAAAACCGCACAAAGAATGGCTGATCTAAACCATATTTTGCATATAAAAGAACACGTTGTGCCTCTGTCAGTTTTTCATCATTAAAAGGTGACCCTGGCATAAATTCAAGCATTAAGAATAATACAAATAATATGACAAGTAATGTAGCTAAACTTATCAGTATTCTTTTTAATATATACTTGCTCATTATCCCTATCCCTTTCTTCTTAAAGAAATAGAGCGAGTTTTACTCGCCCTACTTACAAGTTTAATTCGTTTTCATATGACGATAGCTATCAACACCAGCACTGTGGAATTCTACACCACTAACATTTGGTTTAATCATCATTGCTCCACCATTTTGGTAAACTGGGATTACTCCTGCGTCTTCTTGTACTAGTACTTTTTCAGCTTCAACTAATAAATTCCAACGTGCTTGAGAATCTCTTGCAGATTCACCTTGTGTAGCTTCTAGCATTAAATCTTGGTATTTTTGATTTTCATATTTACCATAGTTATTAGAAGCACCCACCAAGAATAAATCTAAATAGGTTTGTGGATCAGCATAGTCTGGTCCCCAACGATGTAATGCCATTTGATATTCGCCATTTTGCATCATTTGTAAACGTGTCTTTTTAGGCTTACTATTTAATGTTACCGTCATACCAGGACAGTTTGTTTCTAGGTTATTTTGAACATATTCTGCAACTGCTTTACTTGCTTCAGTATCTTCAAATAATAATTCGATTGATACATCTTTACCTAAAGCTGCTTTTGCTTTGTCATAATATTCTTTTGCTTTTGCAGGATCATAATTTGTAATCTTGCCTGCTGTTTCACGGTATTCTTTACCATCAGGTCCAGTAGAAAGTTCAATTGGAATAATTCCATCAGCTGCTACAGATCCATCTTTTAATACATTTGTCGCAATTGTTTCACGATCTACTGCATACATGATTGCTTGACGCAAATCATCATTTGCTAGTTGAGGTACATCAAAATTAAGTGATAGGTACCATAAGTATCCTTGTAAACGATTTGTGAAACCTTCTTGATCTTTATAAGCATCTACCATTTCACCGCTTAATTTAACAACATCTAGATTTCCAGATTGGTATTCAAGCATTGCTGATTGAGTATCTTGAATAAATTTGAAATCAATTTCTTCAACATCAATTGTATCAGCTTTGAAATATTCAGGATTCTTGGCAAAACTATAACTGTTTCCAGGTGTCCAAGATGTCATTACATATGGACCATTGTAAATCATGTTTGCTGGTGATAAAGAATATTGATCACCTTGTGCTTCATAGAATTCTTGGTTTAGTGGAAAGAAACTTGGGAATGCTAATAATCCTAATAAGAAATCACATGGAGCGTCCAATGTCACTTCCAATGTCTTATCATCAAGTGCTTTAACCCCTAATTCATCAAGTGGTAATTCACCAGCTGCAACTGCATCAGCATTTTTCAAAGTGATTGTTGATAAGATGAATGCATATTCACTTGCTGTTGCTTGGTCAATTAAACGATGCCATCCATAAACGAAATCATTTGCGGTAACTGGTGTACCATTTGACCATTTCGCATCTGCTAAATGGAAAGTATAAACTGTTCCATCTTCATTTATATCCCAACTTTCTGCCATTTCAGGAATTGGCATATTGTTTTCATCTAGTTCTGTTAACCCAGAAAAAACCAAAGTTTGTGCAATAAACGATGTTCCATCAGTTGCGATATTATGATCCATCGTTGATAAATCAGTATCAGTCGCTACTACAACTTTTGACTTACCTTCAGTACTTGTTCCTCCAGTAGCGCCTCCATCAGCTGGTTTTGAACTACAACCAGCAACGAGGGCAATTACCAAGGCTAAAACTGTGAAATATTTGAGTTTTTTCATTTTTAGTCCCCCCTCAAAATATGTTTAAAGTATATGTTTTATATATAGGGGGTGTCAAGCGTTTTGTAATATTTTTCATCATAAATTGATAATTATTTTCATATAACACTGAAAATTGTTACATTTTCGTTTTTAATAAAACCTCATCCTGTTAAAGATGAGGCATTTTTTACTACATATTTTTGAGTATAGATGATAATTTCGGCATTAATTGCTGCTTTCTTGATATTATGTCATGATCATACCCTGAAGTTTCATCAAATTGCGTACTAATTAAGCTGCTCATTATATAAGACAAAGGTCCGGCATATACGAACATTGTCCCTTCTGCCATAACATGTGTAAACATCATTACTAGCAAATCAAGCTTCTTATCTTGAAGTTCTTTCTCTAGATTTTTCCTGAATTCTGGAAGTATCGCTTGAAGATCTTCAATATTATGATAATTGGTTTGTCCAATTCCTAAATGATATTTTCCAATATCGTAACTCTTTAAGTCACGGTTAAGTATTTGTGATGCTGTCGCATCTTTAAGTGCCACTGATGCACTTAACATTTCCACAGCATAGGTTTCAATATCAATATGTGCAAGTTCTGCTAACCACTCAGCTGATTTCTTGTCTAATTCAGTAGTTGTTGCTGATTTGAAGTGTAATGTATCTGATATAATAGCACTCAATAAGATACCACTCATTTGTTCATCTGGTTTTACACCATTTTCTTGATAAAGTTGTGAAACAATCGTTGCTGTACATCCACATCGTTGATTGCGATAGTAGATTGGATGATCTGTTTCAATGTTACCAATATGATGATGGTCAATTATTTCTTGAATATCCGCATCTTCTATATTGTTTATAGCTTGATTGCGTGCACTATGATCGACTAAGATAAATTTCTTACGACGATAGTTTTGCAAGTGATAACGAGATACCGCACCGACAATCTTACCTTCATCATTTAAAACAGGATAACTTCTAAAACGTGTATTCATCATCTTTTTAGCAACATCATCCACAAATTCATTTTCATTAAATGTCATTGCGTGGGTTGTCATGATAGGTTTAATTGGAAAAGCTTCATTAATAACCTTCGCAACCTTCATTGTATCCCAATCTGTTTGAAGAATAGCACAGCCACTCTCTTTAGCTAAACGTAATACACTTTCATCCACATCTTGGCCACATGTAATAATCAAACAACGTGCTCCGCATTCAATCAATTGACGTTGTTTTAGAATACCATCTGACATAATGCAGATACTACCATGTAAATCGTTCTCAAAACATTCAATATTTATCAAAGTAATAATAAATACTTTTCCACTTAATTCCATCTGTGCTGGTTCTAATATTATTTTCCCATTCACTGTTCTAGAAATTGAGTCTAGCGTTGCTGACTTCATTAAATATTCAATTTCTTCTGGAAGCATTAAACGAGTCATTGCTAAGTTTGATGTAGATATAATTCCAATCAAATCATCCTTATCATTCATGACACATAAGCTTCGATTACTAGCACCAAGCATTTCACTCCAAGCTTCTTTAAGAGTACTATCTTCTTTTATTTTATTTGCATGGTCAATTTCAATATCCAGTAATTGACTGCGTGCGTCTTTTAATAAAAGTGGATTCTCCAAATTAAAACGTTTCAGCACAAACTTAGTTTCATCATTTAATGGTCCTAATCGGCAAGCAATTGCATCTTCACCTAAAATTCTCTTTAAGTTTGCATATGCTAAAGCTGAGCAAATAGAATCAGAATCCGGATTCTTATGCCCAACTACATAAATTTTATCTCCCATAATTTCACCTTTTTCTTTGCATTATCATTTTACTAGATTAAACCATATATTTCAAATATTCCGCTATTTTTCCTTGCACTTTATTTCCTCGAGGGGTAAACTAAATCAAGGTGATAGAAATGCAGCGTTTTAAAAAGGGAATTCATGATGGATTACCCATTGGTTTAGGATATTTATCTGTATCATTTACCTTTGGGATGATTGCTACTGCATCTGGTCTAACTACGTTACAAGCAACTACATTGTCTTTATTTAATTTAACTTCAGCAGGGCAGTTTGCCGCAATCCAACTTATGGGTGCATCAGCTCCTATCTTTGAAGTTTTTCTAGCTACAATTATTATTAATTTTCGTTACGTATTAATGTCGATTTCATTATCACAAAAATTAGATAAATCGATTCGTTTAAAAGAAAAGATGATTATTGCTTTTGCGAACACAGATGAAATTTATGCAGTGGCACAATCACAAAGTGAACCTAATCATTTTACATATATGCTCGGTTTGATGACAATGCCGATAGTCGGATGGACACTTGGAACTTTCTTAGGAGGTACATTCAATTCGTTACTTCCTAGTTCACTACAGTCCGCTTTTTCAATTGCACTCTATGGTATGTTCATCGCAATTATTTTACCCGTTGCAAAGAAAATGAAATCTGTTACTTTTACAATTGCTATATCTGTTATATTAAGTACACTATTTAAGTATGTTCCTTTTTTAAATTTTATATCTGATGGTTTCTCAATCATCTTTTGTACATGTATTGGTGCTGCAATAAGTGCCACATTATTTCCAGTGGAGGTAAGTGACAATGAATAATTTTATTTTCTACTTACTTGCAACCGCTATTACTACTTACTTACTTCGAGCAATACCATTAATTTTTATTAAAGGCAAGATTAAAAATCGTTGGATATCTAGCTTTCTATTTTATATGCCTTATGCGGTATTAAGCGCTATGACATTCCCTGCAATTCTTACTTGTACTACTTCACTTGTCTCAGCTCTCGCTGGTCTAGCTACTGCTTTAGTCCTTGCGTATAAAGAAAAAGGGCTACTTACTGTTGCCCTTTGTGCTTGCCTTGCGGTATTTATTGTAGAACGATTTATCTAATTACTGAAAAAACATTTTGATGCCGTGGTTTAGCAGGAATATGTTCACCTTCTTGATAACCCACCACCAGTGATCCAATGCATGTGTATCCTTCAGGAACGCCACATGCTTTTTTTAATCCTGCATATTGAGGATCATTAAATACTTGTTTTGTACAATGAATCCAACATGTAGATAAATCACATGCCACTGCAGCATACATCATATTTGCCATGGCTAAAGTACAATCTTCTACAGGTGCTATTGCATCTTTTTTTGCAAAACATACAATCAATGTTGGCGCGTTATAATAAAGCGAATCTTCATTTCCTGTCGCAAGTCTTCCTATTTCTTCAATTACATCTTTTTTTTGAATAACTGTAAAAAACCATGCTTGTTCATTCATCGCACTTGCTGCCATTGTACCTGCCGCAAGTATTGTATGAAGATCATCATTTGTTATTTGTTCAGCTTTGTAAAGTCTCACACTTCTTCTTGTTTCAAAAATAGCTTTCTTTAAGTCATTCATTATATCACCTCTAATATGTTAAAATTTCAGGTCCGTCTTCGGTAATCAAAATCATGTGTTCAACTTGAGCAGAGGGCTTCCCATCACCTGTATAAATAGTCCATCCATTGTAGCGATCAATCACAACATTGGCTTTTCCAACATTAATCATTGGCTCAATTGTAAATATCATTCCTGGTACCAATAACATTCCAGTTCCTTTTTTACCAACATGTGAAATAAATGGATCTTCATGGAATTCAATACCCACACCATGTCCACCTAATTCACGGACAACAGAATATCCCATTTCACGTGCATATTCTGAAATAACGGCACCAATATCACCGACAAATCCCCATGGTTGAGCAGCCTCAATTCCACGACGCAAACATTCTTTTGTAACTTCAACAAGTTTCTTTTTTTCTTCATCTACTTCACCAATGCAAAACATTCTTGAAGCATCGCTATAGTAACCATCTAAAATTGTTGATACATCGACATTCACAATATCGCCATTTTTTAGTTTTCTAATACGACTTGGAATTCCATGACATACTTCTTCATTAATTGAAGTACATACACTTTTAGGAAATCCTTGATATTGATAAGGAGCACAAATCGCACCTTGGCTTGCAGTAAATTCTTTAACTAATACATCTATCTCTTCTGTTGACATACCTTCATGAATATTTTTTTCAACAAGATCAAGTACTTGTGTATTTATTTTTGCACTTTTTCTAATCTTTTCAATTTGTTCTGGTGTTTTAATTAATGAACGAGGGGGTACTTCTACTCCTTTTGCTTCATATTGTTTAATTTTGTCATCAATTGCTTTATGACATTCTTCATAGGATTTTCCACTACCACACCAACATTTTATTTCTTCCATATTTACACCTTCCATACTCTATAGCTATTTTGGCCTGTTCTTACTATATGTGAATCATAGAATGATTTACTCGCTTCTATCATTGTGTCCACATCTTTTGAACCTGCTGTTTCTAGTGCTGAGTGCATCGCTAATTGCGCACAGCCAATATCAACCGATAGAATACTTACATGGGCAATACTAATTGCACCCAGCGTTCCACCACCACGTTCATCAGAACGATTTGTATATGTTTGCCATGATAGTCCACTTTGTCGACAAATCTCTTTAAATAATGATGCTGAAATACCATCTGTTGTATAGCTTTGATTTGCATTGTATTTAATCACAATACCTTCATTCATCTCTACCTTATTTGTAGGATCAGACTTTTCTGGATGATTTGGATGAACAGCGTGTGCATTATCAGCCGAAACAATCATACTACTTGCTAAAGCTTGCTTAAGTTCATCATCACTCATTTTCAATCCCGATTGAATTCTTGTTAAAATATCCATTAAAAATGTAGAATCTGCTCCTTGTTTAGTACCACTACCTACTTCTTCATTATCGAAACAACAATACATACTAATTGTATCGCTATTCTCACCTTGTTTAAATCCTTGAAGTGTTGTATAAGCACATTGTAAATCATCTAAATGATATGCTGATACAAATTCATTGTCACTACCCCATACTCTTCCTTTTTCATAAGGGTACAAGAATAAATCAGTATCAATTATATCTTCTACATTAATTTCATATTCCTTTGCGATAAGTTTCATCATATCAAAATCTTTATCTTTTGAGCACATTGGCATTAAGTCAACTTGCGGATTTAGTTTTACACCATCATTGACCATGCGATTCATATGGATTGCTAAGTTAGGAATAAGACAAACCGGATAATTCAGACATATTGGTTTTATAATAATTTCATCCTTGTCTCTTATAATCAGTCTTCCTGCAATACTTAACAAACGATCCATCCAAGTATTGTAAATTGGACCCCCATAAACTTCAGTATTTATTATTTCATACCCCGCATTATCATTTTTACTACGTGGTTTAATTTTAAAACTTGGTACGTCACTATGTGAAGCCATTACATGAAAACTTGGATGTTCAAGTTTATTCCCAATTTTAAAGGCAATGATACTTGAATGATTTCTTACTACATAATATTTTCCACCTTTTTCAATCTGCCATGAATCACTTTCAATTAATTCTTTAAATCCTTCTTCTTTCAATTCTTTCTTAATTGAATCAACTGCCTGATAACTCGTTGGCGAATTAAAGACAAATTCTAACATTTTTTCAACTCTATTTAACATTTTCCTCACCTCTTATTTGTACTTCCAAATCCACCATTACGTGTATTCGTTGCATTGTCATCTTCTGTGATTCCAAATGACACAAATATTCCTTGTATCACAGCTTCACCTTTTTTTAACTCCACCATTAGATTCTCATGATTTTCATTCACAAGTGATAATTGAATATGTCCTTCATTATCTGAATGATAATAATCAGCGTCAATAATTCCGACGGTATTCGCTAAACGAAAGCCATATTTGAATCCTAGACTACTTCTTGGGTATAACTGTAGCACCCAACCTTCATCTATTTTAACACGTATTCCTGTCGGTATTCTTTTCTTTTCTAATGGCTCGAATTTCATATCAATGGGTATATAGAAATCATAACCTGCAGAACCTAATGTTGCACGTTTAGGAAGAATTATACCATCATAAATCTCTCTTACTTTTTCTTCTGAATCTTGAAATAATTTTAACCAATCTTCTTTAAACTGTTCAAAACTTACTTTTTCAAACTTCGCTACTTTGTTCATAGTTCCTCCCATCGACAATGTATACCTTTACTAGCAACAATCCATAATGCCATCGCAACCTCAAAACTAAATACATTCAGTATTAAGCTCCATGGTAACTTACCTTTTCTAGGGTAGCAAAGATAATGCACAAACTTCATAATCATTTCTTTTTTATCTAATGTTTGAATTGCTTTCATAATTTCCTTCACATGTAAGTCAGGAAGTAATTCATAATCTTCTTTGAAAGCATCCGCAAAGAAATCTTGGATTGATAACACTGTTTCATCTAAATCATATAGCTGATATGCATTCATATTAAACATCATCATAATATAATCCATGATTGCAAAATTAATTTCTTCTAAGGTCAAATATCCTTTATAAGTCATTCTATATAGTTTAGAAGTAACGGCATTATCAGCACTTATTAATAACTGTTTTCCAAGTTTATGATCATAAATCAACAATTGATAATAAAATAAATTAAAGAAATCAGGATATTTATCAACTTTCTTAAATGTATATCTTAAACCATCTAACTTACCAAATGATTTCATCGTATCATAATATCCTAAAGTAATATTATTATCAATTTGATTTTTATCAAAGTTCAAAAAACTACCAAGTGAAAAACTTGGCAAAATATAATGAATGTTTGGTTTATTCACAAATTGTGGATGGTTTGGCGTATCATTTAAATCTACTGCAATAATTTCTTGAGCACCTAATTGAATTGCAAGCTCAATCGGTAAATTATCATAATAACCACCATCAATAAAGTTTAAATCTTTAAACTCACATTTAGGAAAAGCAGGAAAACAAGAAGCACTTGCAAGTAAGTACGTTTCACCACAACCATCTTGCATGGTTTCTTTAGTAACGTAATGATATTTCAAGTTTGGAAATTCAACTGTAACTAACCCGAAATCAATTTTAGAGTCCATAAATTTTTGTTCATTGTAATATTCATGAATTAGTTCCTTAAGCGGTGTTATATCGGCCCCTTTTTCTTTTACATATTTCTTAAAAAATGATTTAACACGATTTGATTCTTTCAAAAATTCATCAATATTAAAATTCGCAGGCAATTCATCTTTTAGAATTCTTGTCATCGTCATGTTATCCCATAAATCAATTAATCTATCTTCATCATGTTGAACTAGTAATGCACCGTTTAAAGCACCTATTGAGGTTCCAGTAACAATATCAAACGATAAATTCAATTCTTTAAGTGCGCGAACAAAACCAGCTTCATAAGCTCCTTTTGTTCCTCCACCTGACAAAACAATAGCTCTTTTCATAATCCTTCTCCTAGCATCTATTATACAACATTCTTTGCCTTCTTTTTGTCTAGACAATTAAAAAAGCTAATATTTTATTATTAGCTTTAGATTACTGTTTTTGATCAATTGTAGGAAAGTGATTTGCATCTTCAACTTTATTTAGAGAACGTTCATGATATAGCAAACGAGCAACCTTACTATTAACTTTCGCATAGAACTTCTTTTGAATGCGCTCAATAACAACAAAGATATCTTCTGATTGCTTTACCTCAACCAAAATACCAAAATTATTAGTTGTAAAACTTGTATAGATATCTGTACGTCGAAGACTTTCAACAAGAATGTTTTCAAGAGCTTCGTGTAAATAATCTTGTTTATTTGCTTTCAAACTTTTAATCTCAAATAACAGAATATGATAATTCGAGTTATCACGACGTGCCTTACGCACATAGATTTGATATAACTTTTTAAATGTTAATTGTGAACAAAATAATGGACCATTCGCTAATGAATCTTCTTCAAAATCTTTTGATATCTCATCAATTCTTACAGTTTTTCCAACTTCCGATTCAGCACCTGTAAATAACTCACGAATATTATCGGATAAAGGAATTCCAAGTTCATCCTGAAATTTTCTTTTGGTTTTTTCAAAATAAGTTAAAGCTTTATTATAATCGCGTGTTTCGATAAGCGATCTACAATAAAAATAAATTAATGACTCTGAATATTGATTTATTTCTAAAGCCGCTTTACACACTTGTATAATCTCTGCATAATTTGGTGAACCTTTTCTAAATTCTTCATCACAAATTGTCACAATAGCTTTATTTTTGGATTCACTGAAATATTCACGAATTGACAGTATCCATTCATCATCAAATTCTTCAAGGAATTCACCTGTCATTTCATCCAAAAACTTCAAATCGCTGAAATTTTTATCTGCTAGAAGTTTTGAATAATTATCTTCAAATTTATCTAAATCAACAACTACATCAAGTTCAGGGTTTAACATATATCCCATTTTTGAAGTAATAATCCAATCAAAATCAAATGTTTTCGCTAATTCATTTCGAAGTCGAAATATGGCATATTTAATAGCGCTATTAGGGTTTTCACTTTCTGGCCAAAACGCACTTATCAACATGTCTTTTGAAACTATACGATTTCTGTAATACACAAAATACGCTACCAAACTAGATAGCTGTCTTCCCAACATTTCAGATACATCATATTGACGATTATCATAATTTAAGTAGAATCGTCCAAACATCTTGAAGTTTATTTCTTTCATCATGCTTTTCCTATCTTTTTCTCCATCAATTCAGAATTTACTGCATAGAGTAAAGCATTCTCTTTGGAAATTTTCCCTTCTTTATACAAACTAAATATAGAATCATCCATGGTAATCATGCCATCTTGTTTTCCAGATGCAATATAATTATCAATTTGATATGTTTTACCATCTCTAATTTGAGTACGAATTGCGTTATTCACAATTAAAATTTCAAAAGCTGGTACAAGTTTATTATCTATGGTTGGAATTAATAGTTGTGACACTACAGCTTGTAGAACCATTGATAATTGAACTTTAATTTGATGTTGTTGAGCTGAAGGAAATACATCGATGATACGATCAATCGTTTCAGCAGCTCCTAATGTATGTAATGTGGAAAATACTAAATGTCCTGTTTCAGCTGCAGACAATACTGTCTTAATTGTCTCATAATCACGCATTTCACCAACAAAAATAACATCCGGTGCTTGGCGAAGTGTTGCTTTCAAGGCATGGGTATAATCAATTACATCATTCTCAATTTCTCGTTGTGTCACAATTGACTTTTTATGCCGATGTAGAAACTCAATTGGATCTTCAATTGTAATGATATGGGATTTTCTTGAAGTATTTATACGATCAATAATACAAGCAAGTGTTGTCGATTTACCATTACCTGCACTACCCGTCACTAAAACAAGACCCTTTAGTTGTTTAGACAAGTTGATTACTGCTTCTGGTAACATCAATTCTTTATAATCTGGAAGTTCAGGTTTCACAACACGCAATACTGCTGATAATGAACCCCGTTGATAATAGATATTCACACGAAATCTTCCTAATCCAGAAATGGAAAATGAAAAATCATCATCCCCATTTTTTTCTAATTGTTCTTTTGTTTTACCCTTCTTCAACTCATAAATTTCATTAACTAGTGTTTCTGTATCATGAGGAAGAAGAGGACTTTCATCTAATTTATCCAAACTCCCATTACATTTAAAAGTTACAGGGCTACCTGTAATTAGAAATATATCTGAAGATTCAAGCTCAACTGCCTTTGTTAAGATTTCTAAGATCGTCATTGTGCCTCCACTATAAGTCAAAACCCTTTAGGTTATATTCATCAGTGCTAGTATTCTCAACTACCCAAGATTTAACAGTAATTGTTTTTTGTTCAAAATCTAAGCCTAGTTCTACATTTAAATATGCTTTACTACTGATTATTATAATATAATTCGCACTATTTTGGTTAACAATTATACCATTTACTTCGCTTTTGAGGGTATTTTCGATTTCTTCTGGTGTAAAACCATTTACTACCATCTCATCGATTGCCATTTTCACCTGCATTGCAGTTGTATCTGCTTGATAATTTTCATCAATTACATCAATGGCTTTGTTGATACGACTCAAATCATTATTTGCCTGAGTATAACTAAGCGCTGAGAATGAGACAAATACCAAAATCACAAAAATCATAATCAAAGAAGTGTATCCAATAGAAAATCCAATATTTTTAATTTTTTCCATCTTTATTGACCTCCTGACATCACAGCAAAGTTGATAAGCACGGTATGACCCTTTGAAACCTCAATTGTACTTTCAACATAGTCTAGTGTTTTAGGAGTTTGATAAATATCAATCACAAATTTATCCGTATTTTTTTGGTAATGATTTTCTTCTATCAATATGAAACCATCTTCCTCGTCAATAGCATTCATTCTTAAATCTTCTGCAATGACTTGTCCTATGAGTAAGGCTTCATTCTTATCACTTGCTAAATTAGATATTCTGTAACTTTCCACAAATAATTGCACACAAACAATACATGCAAGTACGAAGAAAAGAATGGACCATAAGTATTCCATTAAGAAAACATAGAATTTTGATTTACGTTCTACTTTCATTCACTACCTCATTACAACTTTCATTTCAAAGTCTGTGTCATCAACATTCACTTTGTAAATTAATTCATTTTGTTTTAAATCCATTTCTAAACTATCGATTTCTGCAATTTTTGTACCATCATTCAATGTATATGTCGCATTATCAGATACAAACAACTCTCTCAATTCACCATCATATAAATAAATAATGCGTTTATGATTATCATATGTAATCACTAAACATTCAATACCTTCTTTTTCTTCAAGTGTAACTTGATCCTTATTTGCTTGTCTTATTGTTGTTGCAATATAAGATATAGGTAACTGAAGTTCTCTTGCTTGAGATGTTTTATTTGTCATTGTTTGATAGTAATTCGCTCCCAAAAGTAAAAGTGCAAAAGAACCTACAACAAATGCTGTAAGTAGAACCAGTGTCCATAATACTTCTGCGATTTTAGAATTTTTCATTTTCTCTACCTTTGATATATCTTAATTTCTGGTTGTACATTTGATCCGAATGTTTCGTAATACACGTGATATTTATTGCTATCTACAATAACACCATAATTTTCAACAAGATATTCTAATGAAGCTGGATATCTTCCTTCAACGCTATAACAAGTAATAGCTGCCTTTTGAATAGCATTGTATAGTCGTTTTTCACCTTCTTTATCCAAACGCTCTTGGATAGAATCGAGTGATATCACAAGCCCTCCCACCAACAAAAGTAATAAGAGTATTGTGAACAGTCGACTATGTTTTTTTATGAACTTAATCATCCTAGACTCGTCATAATGCTCATCAATGGAAGCATTACTGATAATAGAATTATTCCTACAATAATAACGCAGCTAATCATAATTGTGGGTTCTATAATATTTAAGAAACGATTAATTGAACTACTCATTTCATTCTCATAATCTTTTGCAACTTTTGACATGGTATCATCTAGTTTACCTGACTTTTGAGCAATCTTTAAAATTCGTGTATAAACCGATTTAAATATCTTCGCATCAATTAAAGCATCTAATGCTGATTTGCCATCTTCAATCTCTTTATTACATAATTCAATTCGTTCTCTAATTTTTCTATTATCAACAAGTCCTGGAAGAAGTTCAAATGCATTAGCTAAATCTAACCCACTATTCATAAACAAACTTAATGCATACGCAACTTTGCTTACTTCGATATCACGCATCAATGATTTAGTGAAGATAAAATTTGATAACAACATTGAAGTCGCTCTTTCTTTGTACTTAATTCGATAGGTAAGAAGTACAATTACCACTGCAAGTGCTATAACAACTAATATTGCAAATCCAAATTCAGAAATCTTCTGACCAATATTCATAAGCACTAAGGCTAGCGAAGAAATATCAGTACCCATACTATTCAATACATTTCTAAATATTGGGAGTACTTTCACAACAAGAATCCCCATAAGCACAAGCATCATCACAAACAAAAGACTTGGATAGAAAATTGCATCCTTAATTTTTTTATTCATTGAGTCCAATCGGTTATAGTAAATTGATAACTGTTTTAGCACATTATCCAAATAACCTGTTTCTTCTCCAATTTTTACCATTTGTATAAAATAAGCATCAAAAGCACCTGTTTTCTCACAAGCCTTAGCAAAACTCATATTTTCTTGTAATGAGTCTTGTATTGAAGTTAAAGCTTCTTTTGTTTCTTTGTCACTTAGTTCTTCAAGAATCGCATCAATTCCTGTTTCCAATGTCAAACCAGATTCAAGAATCATATGAAGTTGATCACAAAGCAATACAGTTTCAGTAATCTTAATCATTGTTAAGCCCCCTTTAGTATTGGTATTTATTTTCATAATTGCCATTATAATTTTCGCCTGATGCTTCGAAAGTTGGATCCATTCTTGTCCACTCATCAGATTTAAAGTAAACATTCGGATCAACCCATCCTACATCTTCTATATAGACTTCTACCCATGCATGGTAGCCTAATTCAACATAACCTGTTCGTAATTTCGTTGGTATTTGTTGAACTCTTAACATACAACTCATGAGTGCTGCATAATCGAAACAAATACCTGACTTTAGCGATAATGTTTCGTCAACAATTGGAACAACAAACTTGTCTTGTACTTCTTCAACTTTTTTCCAATCATATTCAATATTATTTGTTATCCATTCGTAAATTAGATAAACTCTTTCAAGGTCTGATGTAGCTCCTTCACAAATTTCAAAAGATTTAGCTATGGCCTTTGTTTCAATATCATAATTCACAATATAGCTAGGATATAGAAAGGGATAGTTTTCATTATCTAAAGTCACATTTATACTTTTACTTAACTTTAATGCGTAATTATCGCCACCTACATTTTCTAATACTTTGATGGTATAATCACCATCACTCATATTTAACGGGTAGCTAATAAACTTATCGTCCACTGCAATATCATATGTATATTTTTCTTCACCTTTTATTATTTGTATTTTCAGTTTCTCATGATCAGAACTTTTTGTCTTAACCATGATATATCCTAAATTCGTATTTGAATAATCTATTTCAACAAGATTATCGCTTGCAATTAAAACACCAGATGCATCCGGTATTTTAATCATATCAAAAGTCGGTGTAATTTCATTCCCAACTTGTTCTATCACTGGATATTTAGAGTTACTACCTGTAGCACTACAGCCAACAAGTAACAATGTAATGCATAATAAACTCAATAAAAACTTCATGGTATCACCTATATTCATTATATGATTTTCTAAAAGAAAAAGCACTAAATAGTGCTATTTTTTAATTTCAGAGATTTACCTAAATTGCCACCATCAATCATGAATGTATCATCTTTATACATAAACTCAATTTGACTATTTTCATTAACAACTACGATAAATAAATCATCTTTTCTTGTTAGGCGTTTGGAAAAATCAGGTTTCTTCAAAAATATGCACGTACCTTTTCGAATAATTACATGAACATCATCTGGATTATTCATCATTTTTTTAATGCTATTACTGCGAACTGTAAGTGTATAACTTCCATCACCATTCATTTGTGTATCACTAATATGAAATACACCACGGCGATTGTACATTGTTACTCCTACACCAACGATTACAACAAATAATGCAAATGCACCAAATTGGATAATCGTATTATTTCCTGAAGGTTTACGATTTGCTTCAGGAGTAGTTTCTTCTTTAATTTCAGTTGTATCATTATTTATATCATCTTGAGCAGAAACAGATACTGTTACAAGTGTTAGCCCTAGAACCAATAATAAACTTAGTAATAATTTTTTCATCATTGTCACCTCATCATGGTTACAGTATGAACTATTTTGGTTATATGCTGGTTATAAACAAATAAAATTTCTATTATTTGTACTTAATTTCTTTAAATATTCATTTAAAGAGTTTCTATTACTAATAAATAAAGATTTTAACATTTACCTAGACGATTAAATAGATAATTAATAATCACTTACTTAAATAAGATATATTTATTTCAACTATATGGCACTTTTTTAAAAACAATAAAAAAAAGCTAAATTAGCTTCTATTTATTATTTAATGGAGCAGATGAGGGGAATCGAACCCCCGTGTCGACCTTGGCAAGGTCGCGTTCTACCATTGAACTACATCTGCAACTGCCTTTGTATTCTAACATAAATAATTTACTCATTCAACTAGAAAAGTGCAATTTTTTAACAAAATGTTCAATCAATATTGCTAAAGTAAAAATGTCATCAAGTTTATACCTTGATGACATTACTTTTAATCTAATTGACTCGCTAGTATTGCATAATATGCATTTACTTCAGCACGACTTTTTTCAATATCCTTATTTATTTTTGCCATAGACCCACGCACAACACCTACCCATGTTGGGCTATTTGGTGCATAGCGAGATACCATTTTCTCAGGAGTATCGAGTCCACGTGAATGATATGAAGCAAGCAAATTAAGATATGCCATAATTCCAGTTTCTTTATCTTTGAATTGCATCCAACCACCTTGACCACGCATACCGCCAAAATTATGATTATTAATACAAAGATAACTCGAACCATTTCCTGTTTCATGTGCCGCTAGTGCTACTGCAAAAACTGGATCAATTCCAAGTTCTATTGCCTTGTCATAAAAGAATGCTTCTTGACCAGCCATACCACCACCTAAATTTTTTGCGATAGCTTGACGCTCAGCATTTACTAAAGCGATAGCTTGTTCATCTAATAAACCAAGTACTTCAACGTTTACTAATTCATCTCTAATAACTTTAGGCTCTTCAATTACCATCTCTTCAATAATTGCTTGAATTTCCGCTTTATTGTCACTAACTATTTCTGTCTCATATGCAAGCGCTGAAGTTGTAAGGACACACATACATCCTAGAATGCCAAGTACAGCAACTATTCGACTAATTTGTCTAAACATTTAATTCACCTCATTTTTGAAACAACGGCTTTATTCTATAAGATTTCGTCAAAAATAGCAAATTTTTCATCCCAATACACCGATTTCATTAACCCTAAAAGCACAAAAAAAGCTTATAAATAAGCCTTTTTAATCATTTTACTTGTTAATTTTTTGTCCTTGACTTACATCGCCAAAATCAACAAATGCAACTTTTTCACCTTCATTTGGCGTCTCTGTCACTATTAACATTGTGATTGTATCATAACCCGCTTCTTTAATGACATCTAAATCAACATGCAAAAGTTGTTGACCAGCTTTGACAGTATCACCCTGTTTCACAAGAATTTCGAATCCTTTCCCACCTAGTTCTACTGTGTTTATTCCAACATGAACAAGTAATCCCGTCCCATCTTTTGTACGAATCGCAAAAGCATGTCCAGTGGGATACATTACTTCTAATTTGCCATTCGCTGGCGCAACAATCACACCATCTTTTAATTCAAATGCAATTGTTTGTCCCATCATCTCTTGTGCAAACATGACATCATTTACTTTACTTGCAGGTACCATTTCGGCATTCGCAATGGATACGATATCTGTATCCTTATATTTCGTTACGTTATCTTTACTAAATAATTTATCAAATAATCCCATATCATTCTCCATCTTTTTTAAATATTATACCCTATTCTAAACTAAATAATATAAAAGAGGCAAAATTTTCTTGCCCCTTTTGTCTTGGATAATTTATGCTGATTTTGCTTGAGCACGTTTACCTAAGAAGTAAGTTACTCCAAATGAAACTATAACGGCAATAATCATAACTACAATTGACCATATTAAGTTTCCTGAAGAACCATCTGGATTAATATAAGCAGGAATTGAAATAAATCCTGGTGTTGAAATTACATATTGAGTCATACCCACTAAACCTGCAATTAAACCACCTATTCCGCCACCAATCATCGCACCAACAAGAGGATATTTCTTTGTGAATAAAACACCATATACTCCTGGTTCAGTAATTCCACATAATGCTGTAATTCCTGCTCCTGTTGCGATGCTCTTATCATTAATTTCTTTTGCTATTAATGCAACTGCTAAACATGCACCACCTACAGCTACATTGGCAGGTGCCATACCAGTACAAATAAGTGGATCTGATCCAACTTCCGCAAGAAGTGCGAATACAACTGGATAAGCTGCATTATTCATACCAAAGAAAACCATTAATGGTGTAGTAATACCAATAACCATAACCGCAACTGCTGGTACCGCACGATAAAGGCTAAGAACTCCACTCGCTAACCATGTACCTGCTAAATTACCAATTGGACCTAACACGATTAGTGTTACAGGAACCGTTATTAGAATTGTAATCAATGGTACAAAAATCGTTCTAAAATAAACTGGTACATATTTTTGTAAAAACTTATAAATCACGGACATAAACAACACACCCAAGATAATTGGGAACACTGTAGAATTATATGCCACTTGTGCAACTTGAACACCTAAGAAATTCAATCCCTCTGCATTGTTTATTGTTGAATATAAAAGGATTGCCCCTAAAAATGCTCCTAAATATCCATTTGATTTTAAACGTGTTGCTGCTGAGAAACCAATGAAAATTGGTAAGAAATAAAATGTTGCTTGATTGATTGCATAAATAATCGTGTATGTGCCAGAATCAGTTGCTACTCCAAAGAATGTTGTAAGTAGTGTTAATACTGCTCCAGTTAACCCACCTGCAATCAATACTGGAATTACTGGTGAGAATGTTCCGCCAATAAATGACATAATTGCATTAAAGAAGTTTCCTCGTTTTGCTTCAGAATCTTGTTTCAAAGCCTCTGCATCCGCAATTTCTCCACTTGCTTTAATTCCATCACACTTTGTAAATTCTTCATATAAACTTGGTACATCTTGCCCTATTACAAATTGATATTCACCATTTTGAATAATTAAATTTAATACACCTGGAATTTTCTTTGCTTCTTCTTGGTTAAGTTTGCTTCCATTCGCAAGTTGTAAGCGTAAGCGTGTCATACAATGACTTACATTGGTAATATTGGATTCCCCTCCGCTAACTTGGATTATTGCATTACAAATTGCTTTATAATCTTTATTTGCCATTTTCTACCCTTTCTTATTGGACAAATCTGTCCTATTTATTTTTTTGAAAATCTTGCCAAGCGGTCATATCTGTTCCCCAGTCTTTACCGTTTGACTTAATTAATTTTGAATACCAAGTAAATGAATCTTTCTTATGTCTTGTTAAATCTCTAGCATCATCATCTGTTGTATTCACAAACACAAGTCCATAACGTTTAGCCATACCATTACCTGTGCTTAACAAATCTGTGAATGACCAAGGATTAAATCCAAATACTTCAACACCGTCTTGAATAGCCAATCCAATGTTAAATGCATATTCTCTTAAGTAATTAATTCTTTCTTCATCATGAATTTTTCCATCTTCACCAAGATCTTCATGACCACCAAATCCTGCTTCTGTGATAACCATAGGTAAGTGATAATGATCCCATAAATAACGTAATGAATAACGCATACATGTTGCATCAATATGCCAATCCCAATCAGTTACTTCAACAAATGGATTTCTTGCTAAAGCATACTCACCTGGTAAATTAGGATATACAAATTCTCCTTTTTTACCCGTTTTATTTAATCCAATTTCTTGTTTATAACTATTATCTGGCGCTTTACCAACATCAGAACGGTAACAGTTCACGGCAATGAAATCAATCTTCGCTTGTTCAATGAGTTCCATATCCCCTGGGCGAATATCTGGATCAATGTCATGTTCTTTCCAATAATTCTTTGTGAATGAATTATATTCTCTAAATACATATAAGTCATCCCATATTTTTTGTGTAAGTTCTTCTGCATTCATTGCAGCAATTTGATCTTCCGGTTTACATGTTTCAGGATAAATAGGAACATATCCAGGAACTGGACCAATCTTTCCACCTTCTACTAATTCATGGCATGCAATTACTGCTTTTGCATGGCATAGATTCATAATGTGATTAATTTTCCATTTGTCTTTAAACCAATCAGTACAACCTTTAGAAACACCTAACCAATCACCATAAACAATTTGCATATTTTGTTCATTAATTGATAACCAGTATTTAACACGATCACCGAAATTTTCAAAACATACTCGACAATAATAATCAAATTCTTCAATAATAGATCGATTACGCCATCCACCACATTTTTCATCCACCCAACAAGGCATATCATAATGATATAGTGTTATAATAGGTGTAATTCCTGCTGCAATAAGCTCGTTTATTAGGTTATTGTAGAATTCTAACCCTTTTGGATTAATCTTACGATCTTCTGCTGGAATTAAGCGAGACCATGAAAGTGAGAAACGATAACTTGTAAATCCACACTCTTTCATTAATGCTACATCTTCTTTATAATGATGATAATGATCGGCCGCCACTGAATTATCAGCATATGGCTTTTTCGTTTGAGAATTCAAGTCGATAATCGCTGGGGAACGACCATCCTCTTTCGTTGCTCCTTCTACTTGCCATGCGGCGCTAGATGCTCCCCAAAAGAAATCCTTTGGGAATGTTGGTAACTCTTTGTACTTCATAAACCACTCACCCTTTCTGATATTACAAACACGTTTTTTATGTTTGTTTGTAACTTTAAGGGAATTATAACAAAGAAAAAAATCTCAGTGGTTTCAACTTTTGAAACCACTTACATTGCACAATATTAATTAAAAAAACAATAATAAGGTATACATCATGCCTTACTAGGGAGGAAATCTATGGATGAACAAAACTTGAGTATACGAAATTTCAGTCTAATAAATTCTTTGCTTGTTATTCTAAATAATCATGATGAAAACGATACTTATTTTATTCTTGCAAAGTATCTATTAAAACATTTCGATGATTTAGATGAACTTAGTATTTATGACATGGCTGATGATTGTTTTGTCTCTAGAAGTAGTATCCATCGATTCATTAAGTACATCGGTTTTGATAATTTCACTGCTATGAAACATACTTTTAAAGAAACAAAAATACATTATAATGCTTATATTTCCTACGCTACACATACAAACTTCAAAAAATATGTTTATGAATCTATGAATGACATGATGAAAAGTATTAATGAAATGGCTGAGCTACAAGATTTATTAAAACTTGCTAAAATGATTCATGATAGTAATTGCGTAGTCATCGTAATTTCAAATACATCAAGCTCATCCGCACTTGAATTTCAACAAGGTATGATTGCAATTGGAAAGCTTGTACGCATTGTCACAAACTCAACTCCTAATTTGGAAATACTCGATAGCCTTACTAAAGATGATTTACTCATTACAATATCTGTTACTGGAAATTACGCAATTGCAATTGGAGATGATGTTAGGAAAGTTAATGCATATAAATGTCTAATCACATTAAATCATTCAATGCAGTTTGAAGATTACTACAATTACATTTTCTATTTAAGCAAAAAACCTCGTTCAAGCGATCATATCAATCATGGCTTAAACAATGTTTATACCCGCTATGGCGCAGGTTATTTCTTCGATTTACTCTATAATTTCTATGTTGAGAAATATCAAACAAAATAATTAATAAAAAAAGGCTATTCGCCTTTTTTATTAATTATTTTTCATTTTCTCACATTCTGGGCAAATCCCATAAAACAATGTCACATGATTTTGAATCTTAAATCTAGAATCCACTTTATCTAAACTATCATTGTAAGGAACATTAGTATCAAACAAACGATTACATTTTGTACATTTAAAATGATAGTGATTATGTTTACGATAATCAAAGAAACCAGCACCATCGACTGTTGGAATATATCCAATTTCCCCTTTTTCCGTTAAGTCTTTAAGATTTCTAAATACTGTTGCGCGTCCAATGCCTGGCATTTTCTCTTTTACAAGAGCATAGATTTGGTCACCAGTAAGATGTCCTTGATGAAGTTGGACTTCTGCTTTTATCATTTCTTTTTGATTGGTATTTCTTTCTCTTTTCATAAGTTCCTCCATCAATTATCAAAAATTATTACTCTATTAGTATACAATACTATGCAAGAAGGAGGGAAGATTATTCTTCCCTCCAATTTAACGTGTTGCTTGTATTAATTCTGCATTTGATAACTTAGAATATTCAATTACTTTATCCAAATCTAAATTACATGCTTTAATAAAACGTTTACCATAATCTTCATCAGCTAAGTAACAATGTACTGCATGACGATACTTGATATTTTCTGTTACAGGCATGATGTTATTTTTAGTATTTTCAATTAATACTTGTTTTTGTTCTTCACTCATTAAACGATATAAATCTCCACCTTGATAGAAACAATTATCTGTTAAATCGTTCTTAGGATCATAATGATAAGCCTCTTGTCCAACACTTAAACCTGGTTCGCGAACAGATGCTTGTTCTTCCCACATACCCATACTATTTGGGTGATAAGCAACAGTTGAACCATAGTTACCATCCACTCTCATTGCTCCATCACGATGTGAACTATGAACTTCAACATGGGCTTTATTTACTGGAATTTGATCATGGTTTACACCTAAACGGTAACGTTGTGTATCACCATAAGAGAATAGACGTCCTTGTAATAATTTATCTGGTGATAATCCAATACCTGGAACTAAATGAGATGGATTGAAAGCAGCTTGCTCAACTTCAGCAAAATAGTTCTCTGGATTCTTATTTAACTCAAGCACACCCACTTCCATTAATGGATATTCTTTTTGACTCCATACTTTAGTAATATCAAATGGATTTTCTTTGTGATTATTAGCTTGTTCTTCAGTCATGATTTGGAAGTACATTGTCCAACGTGGAAATTCACCTTTTTCAATACTTTCATATAAATCACGTTGATGACTTTCACGATCATTCGCAATAATTTGAGCTGCTTCTTCATCAGTCAAGTTTTTAATACCTTGTTGAGTCTTAAGATGGAATTTTACCCATACACGTTCATTGTCAGCATTGATTAAACTATATGTATGACTTCCAAAACCATGCATATGACGGTAACTATAAGGAATTCCACGATCAGACATCGTAATTGTAATTTGATGGAATGCTTCTGGTAATAATGTCCAGAAGTCCCAGTTATTTTGTGCTGAACGCATGTTTGTACGAGGATCACGTTTTACCGCGCGATTTAAATCAGGAAAGTTTAATGCATCACGCAAGAAGAATACAGGTGTATTATTTCCTACTAAATCCCAGTTACCTTCCTCAGTATAGAACTTAATTGCAAATCCACGAATATCTCTTTCAGCATCCGCTGCTCCACGTTCACCAGCAACTGTTGAAAATCTTACAAATACTGGAGTTTCATGATCCTTCGCAAAGACTTTCGCACGTGTTAACTTTTCAACATTATGTGTTGCTTTAAAAGTACCAAATGCACCACTTCCTTTAGCATGCATTCTTCTTTCAGGAATAACCTCTCTATCAAAATGTGCTAATTTTTCAATAAGCCAATTATCCTGTAATAAAACAGGCCCTCTATCTCCTGCTGTTAATGAATGATTATTATCACTCACTGGAGCACCAACTTCATTCGTTAGTTTTTTGTTATCATCTGTCATAATTTCTCCTTTTCGCATATTATTGATACGCTGTATCATTATAATACATCCTGTATCTCTTTATGTCAATACATTGTCTCATTAATTTTTAATAACTTATAGGAATATGCTCTAAATCTCAAAATCTCGTAAGTACAAAGTAGAGAATAGTTTTTAAAAACTAATTGATTTTATCGTTTATGTTATTTTTTTCTTCTTCGCAAAAGTATAAAACCAGCTACTCCTATCAACGCAAGTACGAGAACAATCACAATACTTTGTCCTTCATTGCTCTCTTCAAATATTTCATTTTGTTGTGGATAAGTAATTACATATTCACCCAACGCATCAACACTTAATTTCAATTCATTATTGTGAACTTCAACTTTTTGTTGATTAATTAATGTATCATTTTCAACTCTCCACAAATACAAATCATCATTATCTATCCATTCTTTTGGTAGATGTAAAAGTACATCAAATGAAGTATTATTCAAAAACGTTAATCGATCTTTCCATTCACCATCATTTATACGTGTTTTAATCTTAAATGAAATGAATCCTCCACTACTAAATCCTAAATTCTTAACTTGATTTTCTAGTTTATCTCCACTTTCCAAAGAACTTATTAATCCTTGTCGAATTTCAACTGCAACTTCTATTTCGTCCCCTTGCATGACACCGTCAAGTTCCGTCGGTGTTAAAACGGCGTTTATAAACTGTTCAACATTCAAAACAGTACCATTGCGAAGTGAATCATCACTATACATAAGAACCAGATATCCATTACCAATTTGAATTGTCATATCTTTGGTAAATTCTACTGCTTTGTCTTCACCTATAATCATAAATCTACCATTCTCAAATTTTCCTTGATAAGCTGGATTTTCATCTTCTAGGACTTCTTCTGCATCATTCTTATCATAGTTTTTAAATGGTTGTTTTACTCTTTCTACTTCCTCAATATACAGAACTTCAATTTCATCCGTTTTTGGCTGATTCGTCGCTACCGGTGTTGGACTTGGAGTAGGGATTGGCGTTGGTGTTGGTGTTGGAACAATTTCTTTAGGTTGAATTATTAAAATATTACTTCCACTTACTGACTCATAATTCTCCTTTTCAACTTTCCATTGTATTGTATAAGTTCCTGGAGCTGTATATGACTGTTTTGTCACTGTCGCATCCTCTGGAGCTATTACTGAAACTGAATGAGGCTGTCCATCATACATTACTTTATTATCTTCACCTTTAACCTCATCTTCCATATTTGCTGGAAGAACCGCCAAATTGTCACCTACATAATTAAATGCATAATTTGAACCCGGATTTCCTCCAGTCGGGGTTACAGTATATGTTCTTCCCGCTACCCATTGTGCCAAAAATGCTATTGGAAGGCTAAACCCATTAATATTATTAATATTTTGGTTTGCTACAAAACCATCGACAACTACTCTAAAATGAGGACTTCCCGTATAAACAATTGACTCACCAACATAACGAACTGTTAATAATTTAGGTGTAATCGAATATTCTTGTTCTAGATTTGTTGGTAATTGATAGTTGATATTATCAACACCTTGAAGTTCTATTATTTTAGCTGTATATGTTCCTACATCCGTATTCATATTATTCTCTAAAACTAACGTAACATCATCTGATGGTAAGAAATCATTTGTCATTGCGATAACACCTTGATTGATTCCTTGATAAACAAATTGATTTTGACTTGACCAAATAATAGTGATTTGTTTTTTAGTAATTTTACTAGTTGTTAGTGCATCAAGAATTCTTGAATCCTCTAATCGATAATTTATAGCTGAATCACCTGTTAAATTTAAATTTGTAACATCAACTATCTTTGAATCCCCAACATTTTTATCATCGAATCGGATAACTCCTTGAACACCTAGATCATCACCAGATGCAATGTAATCTAACGTAAGCATACCACTGGCATCTGTCGTGCCATCATATACTTTGTCACTAACTGAATCAATTTGAGCTTTCACAATACGTGGTGATATCATCACAGCTAAAACACCTTGAACATCGTTATAATCATCCACTGCACCAGTATCATGAATTCGATACCAATAAGTATAGTTTCCTACATTACGGTAAACTGGTTCATCTACAGTATAATTACCATCTTTTGATGTGCTATAAGTTATTTCTATATTTGAATCAGGCATAGTTACTGCGACATGTCCATTGTGCTCTTGAGCATCATAAATACCTTGATAATCTGTAGTTGTAAATACCATATTAATTGGAACTATCGTTAGATAACCTGCTTGATAGATAAATGTATAATTTGTTGCTTGCCCATCTTTTGGTAGAACAGAATAAGTGCCCACATCATATCCTGGTATTTCTATACTTGGTGCACTGTATCCATCTGCATTTGATTCATTCTCATTGTTCACAAATCCAGTAACTGTTACACTCGTAGGAATTGTATCATCATAATTTACACTTTCGTGATAGGTTGCGAGAAGTTCTACTGGTTTAATTTGAGCATCAGTTTGTATATTTGTAAGTTGATTTGAATCCAAAGTATAGTTTTGAACAGTAGTATCAAAAATAATTTTCGATACATTAACGTATTTAATAGCTTCAACATTTTTGTTTGTAAATGCGAAAACTCCACTGACTGTGACAGTTCCTTCATCTTTTGGTAGAACACCAATTAAACCGAGTGTTCCCATTGTAGATTGGTTTCCATCATAAATTTTATCACTTACTGTTAGTACTGTTGGTGTCACTGTTTTCTTTTGAATTGTTACAATTTCACTTCCAAAAACATCGTTATAATTTGGATTTTCTACTTTATAGTAAATCGTTGTAGACCCTACATTAGAAAACGTCGGTGCATTCGTTAAATCATATTGCCCAACTGATAATCCATACATAATGGTAGAATCATCTTCTTGAACTTGTACAGAAATTGTATGATCATTGCCATCATATATTTCTGCATATCCTGATGATGTAACTGTTAAATTAGCTTTATTAATTGTTAACATACCATCATCATATAAAAATCGATAATTCGTGGCACTTCCACCACTTAATACAACATGGTATGTTCCAACATTTGGATAAACTGATGAAATTGTTGTAATCGTTGTGATTGGTTGTTGGTAGCCACTCGCTGTTGAAGCATCTTCTTGATTTACAAATCCAGTAACTTCTATTTGTGATAGCGGTGTATATCCATACATAATTGATTCATCACTTACAGTTGCCGTTAAAACAGCTCTTGTAATTGTATATGGAACTAGTAATCCTTCTGTTGGCAAACTATAATTTCCTGCATCTACACCTTGTATGCCAGAAATGCTTGCTACATAGATTCCTGCATTCACTTGATTCCCATTAGAAATACTTAATGAAGCTGTATCATTTTGAACAAGATTTGTAATTGCTGCACTAACTTGACTTGGCATTCCATCATAAACTCTTGTGTTGATATTACTCCATGAATAAGTTACTTGACGTGGTGATATGATATAAGCTGCCGTACTATTAGCACCTTCTAACGTATAGTTAGTGTCTGAAAGCTGTGTTGCTGTAGCCGTATAACTACCCGCATCAATTTCACTATTTCCTTCTAAAGTAACAGTTACACTTTCTTGACCTATCGCATTTGTAATTGTTGCATTAACTTGACTTGCTATTCCATCATACGTCCTTGTATCTGTTCCTGACCATGTAAGTAATGCCACAACTGGATAAATGGTTCCACTACTTTCTAGTTCACTTGTTGTCAAATTATAATTTCCTGCATCACTGCCATTTAGACTAATATGATTAACAAATACTTTTTTTAATTCTCCAGCATTTTTGTCAATAAAATTATAAGTTCCTAACGCATTGACTGAATCATTTCCAACAACCCCTTTTACAATTAAATTTCCACTTGCTATCGTGTTTCCATCATATGTTTTATTATTTATAGATGCTACTTCAACAGTAATATCTTTTTGTTTAATATTAACCTCTACTTGGAATTCCTTAATCTCATAATTTGTTTTAATGGCTTGTACTTTAACTGAATACACACCGGCATTTTTGAATTGTGGTGCTATAGATGTAGCTGTTCCATTATTTACGGAATAAAGAATTTGTGTTGCATCATTGTTTGCTATTGTAACACCATGTGATCCACCATCATAAGTACCTTGATATCCTGTTACCGTAATTCCTAAATTTCCTTTGTTAATTACTAGTGTTCCAGATACATAATTGAACACATAGTTTTTCCCAGGATTTCCACCACTTGGAGTTAGTGTATAACTACCTGGAATTAGATTTGTATTTTGAATACGTGGCAATTGAAATGTTGGATCACTTGCACTTGTTTCACCAGTTACAAATCCTGAAACATTGACTTGAAGTGTTGGTGAAGCACCATAGAAAATGCTTTCTCCATTATAGGTTGCCATTAATGTTTTTGGATTAACCCGTGCTACAACTGAGCCTGTCACCGTCTCATATCCACTAGCACTAATGCTGTAATAAATTGTAGTTGACCCTACATCCTTAATTTGTGGAATCACTGCTGATAAAGACCCAGCATTAGTTCCATATAAAATAGTAGCCCCTTGTATTGTACTTGTTATACTCACTGAATTATGGTTACTTCCATCATAATTCCCCACATATCCAACAACTGAATATGTTGAACTATTCATTTGTGATATACGATTAATTGTAATACTAACATTATCACTTGGTAGTGTATTTATACTTCCTTTAGTTCTTAATAAAATCGTTGTCCCTTGAGCAAGATTATTCAAATCTCCTGTTACTGTTTGCCAACTGGTACCATTATTTGTGCTGTATTCAGCATTGCTAGAAATATTTTTAATCGATCCTGTTCCATTTACAGTTATAGGTTGAACTGTTGTTGCTGTTGGAACAGCCGCTTTAGTAATTGTTATCTTTCTAATTGAACTAAGTAATGTTCCATCAGATGCAAAGTAGGCAATCCAAATAGAGCTTCCAGAAAAATTATTTGGCATTGTATACACGCCACTAGAAACTTCATTAATTACAAATAAATGCCAAGTTTGACCTTCATCTGTACTCATTTTTGTTCCTACTAATACTGGCGAAAGGGCATAATTGCTGCCATTAAAATTAATCGATGAAGGATCATATGATACTACCGTTACTGTACAAAGATAATCTGAAAGAACTTGATTTCCAATCTTTGCATTAGCGGTTATTGTTGAGCCAGGTATTAAAGTTGTTGTAGTTACTGTATAACTTCCAACTCCACTATTGTTTATCAAGGATCCGGTATCCGCTGGATAAGTCATACCATTAATGACAATACCATACTGAATTGTTCCCGTAGGTACTCCAACAAAATTAACTTGAAATTTTGTTGTTGCAGTTAAGCCATTAATTGATTGGTTAATGACTTGAACCGTTCCACTCTTCCATGTTGCATATAAAGTTATATCGCCCGTAATTGTAAAACTAGTTGTACCTCCTGTTGCATAATCAGGTAAATCATTAACCGCTTTTTTTGTTTTTGACCAACCTGAAAACACATAATAATCCTTCTTAGGAAGCGGACTAAAACGCACATTCACCCTTGTATTAATTGTGTAATCTTGTACCTCAGGAACACTTCCAGTTCCACCATTCGCATCATAAGTAACTTTTGGATTAGGAATTTCTGAAAATAGCATTGGTACATTGGTATCAAGTTGGGTTTGGTAATCAAGCATCTTTACATATAAATCATGTAACAATTGATAATCTGTATTTTGATTGCATACATCTACGAATGTTTGATCTTCTATTATTATTTCATCAATTTTTTCCTGAATATCACTAAATTGTTCAATAAAGTCTCTACGTGATTCCTCATCTAACAATACACCATTGGTATCAAAGGCATTTTCTATTTTACTTTTTATATCATAGTTTTCTTTCAAACTAAGAATATTATCAAAAATAAGATCAGTTTTTGATTTATCAGTAGTTATTGTCGATATGGGTGTTTCTGTTGGCGATACAGTTTCATTAATTGATTCTGCTTGTGCTTGATTTGGAGTCTCTGTTGGTAGAGCAGAAGGATTAATTTCAATTGTATCTTGATTTTTTACTTGTCGTGAAACAAGTGTATCATCTGCATAAACTGCTGATGATGACATCGTCATTGCAATTGCTATGATAATAGCGTAGATTTTTTTCATGGTATGTTTCCTCTGGAGTTATTCTAGATTTTGTATTTCTACTAATTTCATTATTACTATGCATCTTGTATTATTCAATTAAAGTAATCATGACTTTTAATACACATGTTGCTTCCATAAAAATACTCCTTTTGTCTATACATACAAAAAAGTGGGTAATTTACTTATTGCTTCATCATAGCTATAGTTGATGCATACAAGGAGGTATTTAAAATGAAAATAACAAGCACAGGAATTATTGAAGGCATAATAAATGATGAATATGGAGTTAGAGGCACTCAAGTAAATGAATATGGCATCCCGTCTTATTCATTACCTTTCAAAATCGAAGGAGCTCCTAAGAATACAAAATCTTATGCCATTGTATTAGAAGACAAAGATGCTTATCCCGTATCGGGTGGATTTGTATGGATTCATTGGTTAGCCGCAAACATAAAAAAAGATGAAGTACAATCAAATGAAAGTATTTCAACAAAAGAATTTATCCAAGGAACTAACAGTTGGACGAGTATTCAAGGTGGTCAAATATCAAAAGAGGCTGCTAGTTATTATGGTGGAATGATGCCACCCGATCAACCACACTTATATGAACTTCATGTCTATGCATTAGACATTGAACTAGATTTACAAAATGGTTTCTATTTAAATGAATTACATCATGCCATGAATGGCCATATCCTAGATACCGCAACATTGAAAGGTATCTATAAAAATTAATCATCATGAAAATAGGTTTGCGAACATGGAAAACTGTTATATCAGTATTTATATGTTTTATGATTGGCGAATTACGAATTGATGGAATACCATTTTATAGTGCTATTGCTGCTATCTTATGCATCCAAAAAACAACGAGTGATAGTTATAAAGAAGGTAAGAAAAGAGAAATCGCTACAATTATTGGTGCAATTATTGGCGTTATTTATTTATATATCGAACGATTAATTCCATCTATTCAATATAACTTCTTGCGCTATTCATTATTATCCTTACTATTGATACCTATTATTCAACTCTCAAGAATGATAAAACAAGAAGATGGTACTTTTCTTATGTGCGTTGTCTTTTTAAGCGTAACTGTTAATCATAATTTAGATTCAAAACCTATCAACTTCGCAATTG